>CALJPJ010000079.1 GCA_937980625.1 uncultured Bdellovibrionales bacterium | reverse complement strand
CAAACCTTTATTTAAATAAAAATCAAAAAAATCTGATTCAACATCTTTTAACCGAATTAACTTTACAGTACCCAGCTGGCCTAACTTTCTAGATTGCTCATAATGGTAAACTTCCATTAATTTTTTTTCAAGCTGATCAATAAATGTATTATTACTTCCATCGTAAAAGCAAATGTAATGTGGTTTAGGCTCTCGAGAAGGTGCTACAATAGCCATCTCACTATCTGTTAATAGTTCAGACAAGATAGATTGAACCCGTTGTTCATTTAATTTTTCACCAGTCATATCAGAAAAATTTCCAGCTCGCCCTAAAAACCTTAAGCAAGGAAGCTCATTATAAAAGCCAGTAACTTTAACTACATCACCTATATCATAACGAATAATTCCACTGATATGAGTAATTAGTATTTTGTACTCCTGTCCTTTAGATAGCTCATGAAGTCTATAAACTTTGTTATTATCGTCGATAAACTCAAAAAAAACATCCTTAAACACCGGGACAGGATTTACAGTCTTCATCATTGGTACGGTCATTGGCCCTTCAGTAGCCAATAACCCCTTGCCTTGCATAAAAATATTGGGAAATACTTTTTTTAACTTGGGAATAAATAATGCAGCACTACCATCAGTCCAACAAGATAACAGCGCTAAATGTGGCTATAACTCTTCCCATCGTCCCCACTTTGCTTTGATAAATTCAATATCAGCATCTGGAAAATTGTAAGTATAATTTTTATATTTGTACTTTCTTTGACTTATAATAGAAATTATTTCTATTTTATTTTCATCAGCAAACTCTAATAATGATATCAAATAAGAGGGGGACCAAATAAAAATGGTTTCTAAATCTCTTGTTGCAATCAAGTGACTCATCAGAACTAATTTAAATGACTTTGGATCTTGTAAATTTTTAAGCCCTTTTGGCATAACAAAATACTTTGAAAAGAATAACCTCATCCAAAACGGTAAATATTCTGAGTCATCACTCAAAGAGTGGTTGTCCACAGAAAGCTCCTCTGAACTAAACTGTGGAGATAACGAAAAAAATACTTTACCAGTTTTAAACTTCGGGCCATTCACTAATAAATCTGAAACCCACAAAAAAATTACCTTGCCAAAGACTTTGAATATTTCACTTGTGTAGGGTATAAATTTTGACTTACCAGAACTTCCAGAAGTTTTTTCCCAAACTTTTACTTTTTTCTCAGTTAAAGATCGTTTTAAACCACTTTTTTGTTTTATAATATATTTTTCTAGACTTTCATAATTTTGTATTGGGACAGTTTGAGAAAACTCATCATACACCATTTTAGCACTAATATTATGATCTTTGCCAAAATCAGTTATGGAGTATGACTTCAAAATACTTTTTAATAAATCTTGCTGAGTCAAACTTACTTTTTTTGTTGATTTCTCAAAAAAATATAAGTTTATTTTAGCAAATATAATAAATATTTTTTTTAACAAGTACATCATATTTTACTTTAATAATGTCCCGAAGCTTTGTGAACTAAAGATCTTTGCTTTTTTAAATTTTTGAATATTTTTTTAATACTTTTAATACAAAAAAATACAGCTAAACTTGCATTCATTTCAGCAATACAAGATAGCTCATCTCCTTTGTGATATCCTTTATTTACTCGCACAAAGAAATCGATCTCAGGGATTTTCTTAACTTCATCACTAAATGGAGCCAGCTTAGTTTTAAATACAGCTTCAGGCTTGTTCATTTCAATAATGCCATTTTTTAGGTTAAATTTTTGACCAAACTGTTGGCGTCCGATTTTTTTAATAAATACATTTTCCCACTTTGGAGTTTCTTGTTTAAAAGAAGGGTAATATTTATTACAGTTTCTAGCCATTGTAAGGTAAGTTTTATTTCCTGATGCTATTAAGTTCCAAAATAATCTTTTATGTAAATTTTTTAGCTTCCATTTAAAAGCAAACTTAAAAAACTCTAAGTGCAAAGCTCTATTCCCCCAGTAGTCTGGATGAATAATTGTGTCACCAGAAAAAATTACTCCATACTTTTTATTTAAAAATTTTATTTCATATAAATAAACTGTTGAAAAGCCTTTGAAGGCATTTGTTTTTTTATCTCTAGCAACAAATACAAAATTTTTATTTTTGAAGTCACTAATAAATTGTTCCTTATTAACATAGTCATAGGTTGAGTCATATAATTGCCACATCTTATTAATTAATGGCTCACTAATATCATCTACTAAATAGGTTTTTACAGATAATTTATTTTCCATTTTAATCTCCCCCCATTGAATTAAAGCTTATAAAAATATGATTTTTTGCCGTACTTTCCACCCCACAAGTCTTTTCCTTCACAAACTTGATCAAAGGCTTTAAAAAATATGGTGGTCGGCCCATCAGCTTGCGTAAAACGAAAACCTTGCCTTTGCCCTAAGACAACATTCTTAGCCTGACCTTCTAAAATTTCTTTATCTTGCTTAATAACTTTACCGGTAATATTTTTTACGACTCGGCCAACTAAACTGTTAAACATTGGAAACTGTGTATTCATTCTCGTGAAGACCATAGTCGTCTTTTCATCAATTGGAGTACAAATTAAAATCGTAATGACTTGGCTTTTACCGACACGGTAATCTACAAATACTGTATGAGGGGCAATGTATTCATCAGTATGATAAACCTCACTTCCACTAGTTAAAAAAGACATAAAATCTCTTTTTTTCTCTCTCGCTTCACCGCGCGTTTCTACTTTTACACCTGTGGGCGTTTTTTCTACAATGGCTTCTACTTCATTTGTGGGGTCAGATCGAAATAAGCCCTCATGAGCAAAGCCAGTGTGGGAACAATCCAAGCCATTTTCCAAAATGGTATCAATAGGAGCTTGCATGACATTTTCAAATTCAAACCAAAACGGGCCCTTTTCTAAGGGGTAATCTGTAGGCTGATGATCTGGCTCAGATGATAAGTCCATCCATATCCAAACCCAATCATCTTTTTCAACAATTGGGTATGAAGTCAGTTTAAAATCTACGACTTTTTCATTTAAACCTTTGCAGGGCACTTTTTCTAAATCACCCTGGTCAGAAAATTGCCAACCATGGTATCTACAAGTTAACTTATTATTTTTAA
>CALJPJ010000078.1 GCA_937980625.1 uncultured Bdellovibrionales bacterium | reverse complement strand
AGTTAAATCATCAATTAACTGAGCATATGTATGCTTACCACTTCTAAAAACACATAGTCTAGGGCGCTCAGGTGTTCCTGATAGCTTTTTACGAATTCTAGCTTTGCGTTTTAATTTTATTTTTACACGCTCGCTTGATTTTTTCTTAATTGTAATTCTCACAACAAAAACTCCCTACTTACCAGCCGATTTTCCGGCTTTGCGTTTAATAACTTCATCACTGTACTTAACACCCTTACCTAAATAAGGCTCAGGAGGTCTGTACCCTCTAATTTTAGCTGCCACTTGACCTACAAGCTCTTTACTACTTCCAGAGATATTTACAGTGGTATTTTTCACAACGTTAATTTCAATTCCAGATGGTATATCAAAATTGATTGGATGAGAATAACCTAAGTTTAACTCTAAAACTTTACCTTTCACTGCTGACCTATAACCAACACCGTTAAGCTCTAAAGTTTTAGCCCACCCTTTTGTAACGCCGTGAACAGCATTAGAAATTAGTGTTCTATAAAGTCCATGATAAGCTCTTGTTTGAGCTTCTTCATCTTTTCTGGTTAAAGTTACTTCACTGTTTTCAATGCTCACATTTATACTTGCATTAACATTTATAACTTCAGAGTTTTTTCCATTTTTGACCGTCACTACATTGGCAGGAGAAACTGATACATCCACACCTTTTTCTATCGTAACTGGTAACTTTCCTATTCTAGACATATTACACCTACCAAACCTTACAAAGAAGTTCGCCACCAACATTTTGTTTTGCAGCATCTTGACCGCTTAAAACACCTTTGTTCGTGCTTAAAATTGCTAAACCATAACCAGATCTTACCTGTGGAATTTCACCGGCAGAAACATATAAACGACAACCTGGCTTACTCACTCTATGAACTTTTTTAATAGAATGGGTGCCTGATTTATCATAACGAAGGTAAACACGCATTACACCCTGTTTGCCATCTTTAGCTACTTTGTAGCTTCTGATATAACCAGCTTCCTGTAAAACTTTTGCTAAACCAACACGAATATTTGAGTTAGGTACATCCACTTTTTCGTGCTTAGCCATTCCTGCATTACGTATTCTTGTTAAAAAGTCTCCAATAGTATCCATCAATATTCTCCTAATTTTTCTTAAAAGGCATTCCCAAAGCTTCTAATAAAGCTCTTCCGCCAGCATCATCTTTACTAGATGTACAGATTGTAATATTCATTCCGCGAACTTTATCTACTTTATCATAGTTAATTTCTGGAAATACGATTTGCTCTTTCATACCCATATTATAATTGCCACGACCATCAAAACCTTTTGATGAAAGACCACGAAAGTCACGAACCCTAGGTATAGTAAAGTGAACTAGCTTATCTAGAAAAGCCCACATTCTATCTTTTCTAAGAGTTACTTTTACCCCTAAAGGAACACCTTCTCTGAGTTTAAAGTTTGAAATTGCTTTTTTAGCTTTAGTTATAACTGCTTTTTGACCAGTTATAGCTGTTATTTCGTCAACTGTCTTATTAAGAAGTTTAGCGTTCTTAACTGCATCACTATATGTCATATTAATTACAATCTTCTCAACACTTGGCACTTGCATAACGTTTTTCAATTGCAGTTGAGTTTTTAAACTCGCAGCTATTTCGCTTTTGTATTTAGTTTTTAAATAACTCACTTTCTCACTCCAAATTTAAAGCACTTCTGGTGCTAGTGAAATAATTTTCATATATTTTTTAGCACGTAATTCACGAGCTACTGGCCCAAAAATACGTGTGCCAACTGGCTCTTTATTCGCATTTATTAAAACTGCAGAGTTTTCATCAAAACGGATATAACTGCCATCAGGACGTCTAAGCTTATGTATCGTTCTAACAATCACAGCTTTGGCTACATCACCTTTTTTAACTTTAGATTTTGGTAATGCATCTTTAATGGAAACAACAATAATATCGCCAACAGAAGCCACACGACGACGGCTACCACCTAGAACTTTAATACACTGAACAAGCTTGGCACCTGAGTTATCAGCAACTTTCAGCTTTGTTTGCATTTGAATCATCGATTATACCCCTTTACTAGCTGAACTATCTAAAACTGTTTTCAGCATCCATCTTTTACTCTTACTAAGTGGGCGAGTTTCATAGATTTCAACTTTATCGCCAACTTTAGCTACATTCTTCTCATCATGAGCTTTAAAAACAGACGAAGTTTTTGTAAACTTCCCGTATCTCTGGTGCTTTACTAGTCTGATAATTTTAACAGAAATAGTTTTATCCATTTTATCAGATACGACTTCACCGATAACCTCGTTTAAACGTCCTCTTTTTTTAGTACTTACATTACTCATAACTTACCTTCTTACGCTTTATTCGCAGTCATTGCTGTTCTATAACGTGCAATATTTCTACGAATTCTTCTAATTTGATCTGTGTTAGATAATTGGCCCAAACTATGCTTCATTTTCAACTCAAAAAGTTGATCCTTAAGCTCAGCGACTTGCTTATGTAACTCTGCATATTTTAAATCTTTAATATCAGCAAACTTCATCTCTAATCCCTTGATATAAATTTAGTTTTAAGAGGTAACTTATGAGAAGCTAATCTAAAAGCTTCTACAGCTTGTTCTCTTGTTACACCGTTCATTTCAAAAATAATTCTTCCAGGCTTTACTTTCGCTACCCATAAATCAGGAGCCCCTTTACCTTTACCCATACGTACTTGAATTGGTTTCTTAGTAATTGGTAAATCAGGAAAGATTCGAATCCAAAGGTTTCCGCCTCTTTTTACAGACCTACTTACAGCAATACGGCTTGCTTCAATTTGTCTAGAAGTAATTCGACCAGCTTCAGTTACCATTAAAGCAAAATCACCAAAGTTTAAATTTGACCCACGGTAAGCAAAACCGCGGTAATCACCTCTATGTTGCCTACGCCATTTAACTCTTTTAGGACTTAACACGACCTGCCTCCTCTAACTCTTTAGTTGAAAGAATGTCACCACGGTAGATCCAAGTTTTTATTCCAATGATACCGTAAGTTGTTAATGCTTCTGCAGTTCCATAATCAATATCAGCCCTTAGAGTGTGTAAGGGTACAGACTTTTCGTTGTACCATTCAGAACGGGCAATCTCTGCGCCATCTAAACGCCCACTCACCATAATTTTAATACCGCGAACGCCACTTCTAACTGAGGCAGCCATAGCTTTTTTAAGAGCACGCCTCCAAGAAATTCGTTTTTCTAGTTGAAGAGCAATATTCTCAGCAACTAGTTGTGCGTCTAAATCTGGTTTTCTAATCTCTTGAATATTTAAAAAAACTTCATTTTTAGTTTGCTTTTGAATATCTGCTTTAAGTGTATCGATACCAGTTCCTTTTTTACCAATAACAACACCAGGTCTAGCTGTAGAAATAATAATCTTTAATTTTTGTGCAGCTCTTTCCATTTCAATTTTAGAAACACCAGCGTGCTTCAGTTTTGACTTAATGTATTTTCTAAGTTTTAAATCTTCATGAAGATTTTCAATATATTTTTCACCCTCTGCATACCAGCGAGAATCCCAACTTCTAATTACACCAACTCTTAAACCAATCGGATTAACCTTCTGACCCATTCTTACCTCTCATCCAAAGTTACATTAATATGGCTCATCTTCTTTTTAATTTGGAAAGCACGACCTTGAGCTCTAGGGCGAAATCTTTTTGCTGATGGACCTTGATCTACAGTAATGGCCTTAACATATAAATTATCTACATCAATAACATTTCTATCAGCAGCATTTGCAACAGCAGATTCAATTAATTTTTTAACTAGCACAGCAGACTTTTTCTTCATAAATGTCAAATTTTTTAAAGCGACATTCACGTTTTGCCCACGTACTAAATCAGCGACGAGTCTAGCCTTCTGCGTTCCCACTTTGGCGTATTTTAATTTAGCTTTAACTTCCATAATATCCCTCTACCTTACTTTTTCTTTTTGTCGCCATGACCAGAGTAGTTTCTTGTTGGTGCAAACTCACCATATTTATGACCAATCATGTTCTCTGTTATATAAACAGGAACAAATTTTTTCCCATTATGAACAGCAACTGTTAAGCCTGCTGCATCTGGAGCAATTGTTGATCTACGAGACCAAGTCTTAATTACTTTTTTATCACCTGTCTCAATTGCTTTTTCAATTTTATTGGACAAATGAATATCTATAAATGGACCTTTTTTTATTGATCTAGCCACTTCCTACCCCTTAACCTTTTTTCTTATTTTTTCTACGTTTAATAATCATAGAATTTGTACGTTTATTATTTCTAGTCTTGTGACCTTTACAAGCAACGCCCCAAGGTGTTTGCGGATGGTTACCCTTTCCAACACCTTCACCACCACCCATAGGGTGATCAATTGGGTTCATAGCCATACCACGAACTTTTGGTCTTTTACCTAACCAACGTGAACGACCGGCTTTACCAATTTTTATGTTTTCGTTGTCTGTGTTACCAACTTGACCAATTGTAGCTCTGCAGTTTGATAATATTTGACGAACTTCACCAGATGGTAATTTCACCTGACAGTATTTTCCTAACTTAGCTACTAAAGTCCCGCCAACACCAGCTCCACGAGCAAGCTGACCACCTTTACCAGGTCTCATTTCAATATTATGAATTGTTGTACCAGTCGGAATAGCATCTAAAGATAAAGAGTTACCTGGTTTAATATCTGCATTATCACTAGCAATAACTGTATCACCTACATTTAAGCCAACAGGTGCAATTATGTATGACTTAACACCATCTTTATAAAATAAAAGTGCAATTCTACACGAACGATTTGGATCATATTCAATAGCAGCAACAGTTGCCGGAACGTTGGCTTTATTCCGCTTAAAATCTATTATACGGTAACGTTGTTTATGACCACCGCCGTGATGTCTCATAGTGATTCTGCCGCGATTATTTCTCGCACCAGTTCTTCTCTTAGCTTCTGTTAATGACTTTTCAGGCTTTGCCTTAGTGATTTCTTTGAAATCGTGACCTGTCATATTTCTGCGACCAGGTGAGGTCGGTTTATATATTTTAATCCCCATTAATTAGCTCCCTCAAATAAAGAAATCTTTTCGCCATCGGCTAATCTAACCATAGCTTTTTTCCAATACTTAACTTTACTTGTGCCTGTACGGTTTCTTGTAGATCTATTTCTGCAAATCAGAGTATTTACAGAACGAACTTTTACATTAAATAATTTCTCAATTGCTTTTTTAATATCAGTTTTAGTTGCCATCTTATCTACCTCAAAAGCATAGGTATTGCTTTGCTCAGCAATCATGCTGTTTTTTTCAGTAATTATTGGCTTTTTTAATACATAATACATTGTATATAATCCTTTACTTTAGTCGATTCTCAAGCGACTTAATTGCTGATTCAGTAATAACTAAATTATCAAATTTTAATAACTCATAAACATTTACACCTTGAACACTGCTGTACTTAAACTTTGCAAGGTTCTTAGTGGCTCTTTTAACCATATCATTTTGATTTTCATCAATAATTAAAGCTTTTGTTAAGCCCATTGATTTGAGTTGGTTAAAAAATGATTTTGTTTTGCCATCAGAAGAGGCAATCTCTTTTACAACAAATAAACGACCCTCTTTATTAAGGTAAGATAAGGCTGATTTTAAACCTAATACTTTTGTTTTCTTAGGGAGAGTATATGAGTAGTCTCTCGGGCTTGGACCAAAAATAACCCCACCACCTTCATTTATAGGTGATCTTGTTGACCCTTGCCTTGCATTACCCGTTCCTTTTTGCTTGAAAGGTTTTTTACCACCACCACTAACATCGCTGCGAGTTTTAGCTTTATGCGTACCCTTTCTTTTACAAGCTAGTTGCCAACGAACAACACTATGAAGAATGTCTTTGCGAACTTCTGCTTCAAAAATTGCTGCATTGGTATCTAACTTACCAACTTCTTTTTTATTCCAATCAAATACTTGTAACGATGCCATAAAACCTACTCTTTAATTAATTGAACCATTGAATTTCTAGCTCCTGGTACGGAACCTTTTACTAATAAAACATTTTCATCTGCCATAACATCTACAACCTGCACGTGTGGAATAGATTTATTTGCATCGCCAAAATGACCTGGTAACTTTCTACCAGGCATCACTCGACCAGGGTCTGTTCTATTACCTATTGAACCAGGTCTTCTATGGAAACCAGAACCATGCGTTGCAGGGCCACCACCATGTCCCCACCTCTTCATTACACCGGCGAAACCACGCCCTTTAGATTTACCTTTTAATTGAACTTTATCACCTTTTTGAAGGCTATCGATAAGAACGCGTTGACCTACCTTAACTCCCTCAGGCAAAGCCCCTCTAACTTCTCTAATGTAACGAGCACCGTTTTCAAAGCCTGCAGCTTTTAAATGACCGACTTCGGCCTTATTAGAGTTCTTAGCTTTCTTTGGTGTTGATGCTAATTGAACAGCCTCATAACCATCTGTCTCAGTTGTTTTAACTTGCGATACAACCCAAGGGTTATATTTCAAAACAGTGACAGGAATAGCTTCACCATTTTCACCATAAACTTGTGACATTCCAACTTTAAAAGCAAAAAGACTGTTTAACTTAACAGTTGAAGTATCTTCTTTTGGTGCTGTTTGCTCTTCAGCAGCAACTGCTACTTCTTCACTTGGATTTTCTTTATTTTCTTCACTCATTATTTAATTCTCCAAAAACTATATAAATTACTTATCAGTAGAAAGCTTAATTTCCACATCAACACCAGCTGAAAGATCTAACTTCATAAGCTGATCAATTGTTTGCTGGGTTGGATCCAAAATATCTAAAAGACGTTTATGAGTTCTTACTTCAAACTGCTCACGAGATTTTTTATTTACATGTGGTGAGCGCAATACTGTGTAACGATTAATACGTGTTGGTAAAGGAATCGGACCAGCAATACTCGCACCTGTTCTGCGAGCAGTATCAACAATTTCACGTGTTGATTGATCTAATAATTTATGATCGAAAGCCTTTAATCGGATTCGTATTTTTTGACTTTGCATACATTCTACCTTTTTAAAAAAGATTAGTAATTTCCATATTTTAAACGTAGTACGACGTTCTTCTTGAGGCTAAGTACCTCCCTAAGTATCGTAAAAAATATGTATTTTCAACGACTTACGGGGTGTAGCTCCAAAAATATGTAGTACAGGATCAGGAGTATCTGCGTTATGAGGTTTTATGTCAACACTATTAATTAAGAATAAAAAAAGTATTCGACTGTATACTATTTATTACCTCTGAAAATATTAGCTCTTAAGTGCGATGACCAAAAAATAAG
>CALJPJ010000077.1 GCA_937980625.1 uncultured Bdellovibrionales bacterium | reverse complement strand
CTATATTGCAATGAACCTGAATCTCCACGAATTGCCATGGATGCCATCCAAAGCATGCTTGGCAACGCTACTAGTGAATTTAAAATGCACTTAGAGCAAGCACATAAAAAAATTATCTCTTTAAAAATTGATAAATTATCTAAGATTCAACATATCCCATTTGAAGTTAGTAAAACATTAATTGGACACCCTGATCATATAAAGCTGGCTGATGATATACTTAATGGACGTAATAATATTGATTGATATTTATATATAAATTATTTCAATACTTTTGCTATGCAATATAATTTAAGGTCTCAAACATTATAATGTAATCATACACCTTCATTAAAAAGTTTTCAGTTGAAAAGTTTTATGATTTGTTGTTTTATTGGCCAATGAAAAACTATGATTTTAGCCAAATACCATTTGATCAAATTGAAAGCGTTGGCCAAAAATCACTTCTAAAAAGTGATCTTTTCTGTGTTAGCTGGTTGCTAGGTAGATACTGCAACTATAGTTGCTCATATTGCTGGCCCTACGCTAGCGGAAAGAATAAAGATCATAGACCTACTGAGCTATTAGTATCAACTATGAATGAAATTAAACGTCAATCTCGAGAAAGAGGCTTTAACTCTTTTCACTTTTCTTTTAGTGGTGGTGAACCAACTTTACACAAAGGCTATTTAGACCTTATAAAGCACTATGCTGATGATACTTTAAACACAAACTATCAAAGCATACATATGACTTCAAATTTAAGTTTTGGAAAATTTTGGATTAAAAAATACCTCGAAGTTATAAAACCAATTGATAAGGCTAGTATCACAGCAAGCTACCATCATGAATTTTCTGATAAAGAAAAATTTTGTGAAAAACTACTTCTTCTTCAAGAAAAAGGTATTTTTATAACAATTAATATTGTCATGATCCCTCAAGTATTTAAAAAACTATGGATAGATGCGCATTATTTTCATCATGCGGGATTAAATGTCACATTAAAGCCTCAAAGTAACCCTACCGCTACTGCAGTCGTTGACGGTTATGCTCCTTGGATGCGAGAGCTAATGAAAAAGGGCTTACCACAGCAACACAAAAAAAATTCATTAGTTCGAAAAAGTAGCGTTCGAACAAGTAAAAATACACTTAATCAATTAGTTAAAAAAAAAGAACAAACACCTAAAAAAAATAGTCAAAGTATTACTCATTCATTTCAAGTTGAAATGAATGCTAATGACGGTAAAAAATGGTATATAGATCAGGCGGAACGTTTTAATGCCTTTGGGTTTAATAATTTTAAAGGTTGGGAGTGCTCCTCAGGCTATAGAAGTATTATTATTCGTGAACCCGATGGCGCAATAAAAAGAAGCTATAGTTGCCGTGACGAGCCTTTAGGTTATATTGACAAAGGATTTCAACTATTTGATAAGCCACAAAAATGCATAAGTAAAAGCTGTGTAAGTAGTGCTGATAGTAAAATCCCCAAGAGAAAACCTGGTACAAACTGGCCACTCTATCCAGATTCTATTCAACCCAAATCTATTAACTTAAATGTATAAAATAAAAGATATTAAAACTGTACATTTAGAGATTTCAAGTAAGTGCAATGCTGCTTGCCCTATGTGTTTACGCAACATTTGCGGTGGAGCTACTAACAAGCAACTTCCAGTGACTGAAATAACTTTACATAATTTTAAAAAAATATTTCCGATAAATTTTATTAAACAGTTGAAGCGAATATACTTATGTGGAAATTATGGCGACCCAGCAACAGCTAAAGACCTAATCAGTATTTTTAAATATATTAAAAGTCACAATAATAGTATTCGACTAGATTTATTCACCAATGGCTCATTAAAATCGACAAAATTTTGGTACGAACTTGGGCAACTCACTCATTCTGTTAACTTTAGTATTGATGGCCTTGCTGATACTAACCATATTTACAGACGAAATACTAATTTTGAAAAAATTTTGGATAATTGCTCAAGTTATATTATGGGTGGTGGAAAGGCAATTTGGGATTTTATTGTTTTTAAACACAACGAACACCAAGTGGAAGAGGCAAGAAAACTCAGCGTTAGAATGGGTTTTAATAAATTTGTTGTCAAAAAAACTGGACGCTTTTTTAGTAATACAAGGTCAGAAGGTAAAGACAAACAAGCCGTTTTTGATAAAGATCAAAACCTTGAGTATTATTTAGAAAAGCCTGACAATGAAAAATACCAAAATAAATCGTTAGTAAATGAGAACAACTTAATTAAAAAATATGGCAGTTTAATAAATTATTTAGACAAAACCAATATTAGCTGTCGCGTAGGAAAAGAAAAGTCTGTTTATATAAGTGCTCGTGGAAATGTTTTTCCTTGCTGCTGGACAGCTAACCAATTGTATCCTTGGTATTTGGAGCCTAAATCCTCACCCATATGGTCACTACTGGCAAAGTCTGGTGGTATAGATAAAATAAATGCCTATAAGTTTAGCATTGAATCTATTCTTGAAGGCGATTTTTTTCAAAAAACCTTACCAGATTCATGGAGTTGCTCATCAATCAAAGAAGGCAAGTTAAAAGCTTGTGCAAAAACTTGTGGTCAAGAGTTCAACCCATTTCAATCTCAATTTGAACAAAATAGAACTGTTGCTAACTTATAATTGATTTAATAATGGCCCTTAAGTATTGTTGCTAAATGGAGTATATGAAAAATTTACCGCCCCATTTGCAAGAAAAATATAAGACTTTTTGTGTCTTGCCCTGGATCCACCTTTCTACAAGACCAAATGGGCACCTAAGAGTATGCTGTACCGCTAATGCCTCCTCAGCAACTAAGTTTGGACATTCGCAGCATGGTGGAGAAGTTGGAATTTTAAAAAACAGTGACGGTAAACCTGCCAACTTAAATACTACAGATTTACTTACAGGCTGGAATAATGAGTATATGAAGTCTGCGAGAAGAAATATGCTTAATAATAAAATTCCACCTTCTTGTACAAAGTGCTTTGAGGAAGAAAGAAATGGTCATCGCTCTAAACGAGTTTGGGAAACTCAGTACTGGTCTAAGCTAGTTAATATTGAAGAAGTAATTTCACAAACCAATAAAGATGGCTCTGTACCCCCTAAGTTATATTATGTTGATTTAAGGCTTGGCACAAAATGTAACTTAAAATGCATTATGTGCTCACCACACGATAGCTCCATGTGGGTCAGTGATTGGAAAAAGTTATACCCTAAAATTAAAAGTGCTGAATTAAAAAAAATTATGGTTTGGGATAATCAGGGAAAAGTTGATGGTGCTACCTACAATTGGCACAAGGATAACCCCACTTTTTGGCAACAACTTTATGATCAGATCCCGCATATGAAACAACTTTATTTTGCTGGTGGAGAGAGCACAATTATTCAAGAACACTATAACCTTCTTGAAGAGTGCATCAAGCGCGGATATGCTAAAAACATTGAACTTCGTTACAATAGTAATGGTATTGAAATGCCAGATAAATTATTTACTTTGTGGAAAGAATTTAAACGAGTAAGGTTTCATTTTAGTATCGATAGTATTGGTATAATGAATGACTATATTCGCTTTCCTTCTAAATGGATTGATATTGAAAAACAACTTTATCGCCTAGACAATACAGAACCACATATTGAAGTTACAATTGCCTGCGCCGTTCAAATGCTAAATATGTTTTACATACCAGATTTTCTTAAATGGAAAATTTCTAAAAACTACAAAAAAATTAACCCTTGGCCTCTTGGAGCGGGGTTAATCAATTATCACTTTGTTTATCACCCTACACATTTAAATGTACGAGTCTTCCCTAAAGAGTTTAAAGATAAAATCACTGCTAAATATGAAGATTTTTATTTATGGCTCAAGAAAAACTATCGTAATGATCAAGAGTTTCTCGAAAGTGGTTATGGTATAAATAGATTAAAAGGTATGGTCCGATTTATGAACTCTGCAGATTGGTCAAATCAATTACCTGAATTCAAAGAATACATATCAAAAATGGATAATATTCGGGGTACAAACTTTAAAACTACTTTCCCTCAAATGGCAGATTTAATTAACTAATGGATTACTTATCTATATCTCCAGGAATTGAAGAGTATACGCAAAGTCAATTTCTAATTAACCTAAGAAAAACTATTGAAAAATACCCCAATACAAATTTTACCGATGCCTTGAGCCGTAACCAAGTTAAAAGTAAAACTTGGCTCATCGATAATATGATTACTACTTTTGGAAATACACACGAAAATATTTTTATTTTATGTGGCTGGTATGGTTTTTTAGCAGCTATGATCAATGATCGTAATATTAAATATGATAAAATCAGAACCATTGATATTGACCCCTCTTGTGAGAAAATTTCTGATTCAATTAATTTTGATCAATTTAAAAATAAATGGAAGTGTAAAGCCTTTACAGCAAACATTCTAAATTTAAATTATAATAAAATCACTGTTACTTCTGGCACTAAAAAAATTTGTGAAGTTCCCAGTTTAGTTATTAACACTTCTTGCGAACATATTGAAGAGTTTGAGACATGGAGATCTAAGCTACCAAAAGGTTTAAAAGTAATTTTACAAAGTAACAATTTTGATTTACATGCCCAACATTCTAACTGCTCTGAAAGCTTAAGTGAGTTTATAAATCAATGCTCATTATCAACAGTACTGTTTGAAAACACTTTAGACTGTGACCTTTATGAGCGATATATGGTAATTGGTATTACTTAAGATACGCTTTTACGTGATAAACGCTTATTTAATTGAAATTTCATAAAATAATATGGCTTCAAGATCACCGGATTTATCACTGCATAAAAGTTAATTAATTTATTTTTTAACTTATGAGCTATAAAAAAACACAAATACTTAGCCCTAGAGCTTAACTCGCGAGCTCTCCAAAACAACCAAACTAAAAATCTAATAGACTCACCTTGAAAGGTTCTCATTTGCCTCTGAGACCTATAAAAGAACTTCTTTACTTCATTTGGAAGCCAAAATAATTTAACCAAAACATACACATAAAACATACGGCCATATTTATAAGCTAGTTTACGAACCTCGTTCGGTAGCCAAAATAACTTTAATAAAACATACACATAAAACATGCGACCATACTTGTAAGCAACCATATAAATCTTTCGACCATATTTATAGGCTAATTTACGAATCTCGTTGGGAAGCCAAAATAGTTTAACCAATACATACACATAAAACATGCGGCCATACTTGTAAGTAACCATATAAGTTTTTCGACCATATTTATAAACTAATTTTCGGACCTCATTCGGCAACCAAAATAACTTAACCAATACATAAACATAAAACATGCGGCCATACTTATAAGCTAATTTTCGAACCTCATTTGGCAACCAAAATAACTTAACCAATACATAAACATAAAACATACGACCATATTTATAAACTAATTTTCGGACCTCATTCGGCAACCAAAATAACTTAACCAATACATAAACATAAAACATACGACCATATTTATAAACTAATTTTCGGACCTCATTCGGCAACCAAAATAACTTAACCAATACATACACATAAAACATGCGGC
>CALJPJ010000076.1 GCA_937980625.1 uncultured Bdellovibrionales bacterium | reverse complement strand
ATTAATTTTTATTTTTTTACTGGTCCCGGCTTTTAAGTTTGGGTGAGTTTTTAAAAAATTATCTGCCAAAGTTAAAGATTCATTCACACAGTTGTCAGGAAGAAGACGTGTAAAAGCGATTGGATAATGTGATTCTTTGTTTTGTTCAAGTAAAAGTAGCTTTTGGTAAAATTCAGGTTTATACATTTGTCTAAACTTTTCTTGTCCTTGTGGAAATAAATTTCTGGCTAAACTTCGGTACTGATCAAAGCTTAGGCTTGAGTTTAAATCAGTCATCTTTTTTAAGTACTTACTTTTGATCTCCCAGTTTGGTGCTATCGCCTCGGCAACCATAAACATTTTTTTACCCAAATTTGAAGTGTCTTTTTTAGACTCTTTATATAGCATTGATATTGATGAATCAAAATCAAAACGACGTAAGTGGATTAGAATATCCCACCTTTTTTGTTGATCTAATGTAAAGCCAGATAACTTTTTTTGTTCATTTAGAATTTTAGATAGATTTTTAAGTGAGCTAGGTGAACGAGCAATTTTTTGATAAAAATTAAACCAACTTCTTTGTAGTTCGGAGCTGCCTTTAGCCTTATTAAGTTGTTTCCAACTTAAGGCCTCTAATTCACTAATTAACTTGTTATACAATAGTTGATCTTTTTCTGTTTTTTTTGGTGTGTAGTGGAATAAAAAGTCAGCAATGCGACTCATATGACTAATTATAATATGATCAGTTTCTGATTTAAGGTTTTTTGTATAAACTTTAGCGAAGGTATGAATATCTAACTGACTATCTCTGACCATTTGCCATAAAGTTCTTAAATACATATGGCGTAAGAAGCTATTATTTTCGTTGGGAATAAATTTAATTAAATTATCTACGCTTTTTTTATTTAGATTAATTTTAAAGTAGCCATAGTCTTGATAATTAGGAAACACAATATCAGGGCAAGGCTTGCCGACTGAGTCTTTAACCTCGGTGCTTTGTTTGGAAAAGCTAATTTTATGGGTAGAGGAAAGTTGTGGCGAGTTATTTTTTATATTAAATAAAGCCACTTGCATGCTGTGAGGTCTTAAAGTGGGATAGTTTTTTTCATAGCTTTGATCGAGCTTTAGTCTGCTAATCAGGCCAGCTGAACAACTTAAAGTGACATTGATAGTATTTAAACTTGCAGTTTGTAGCCATTTTTCTCGCCACTCATGTAGACTTTTTCCGGCGGCTATTTCTAGTGATTTTATAAAGTCAGTCAGCCGAGTATTTCCACCGGCATTAGTTTTGAAATAGTGATTCAACCCTTCTTGGAAAGCTTTATCACCAAGGTTGTAATGGAGTAGCTTTAATGAGGCTGCTCCTTTACCGTAAGTAATTCCATCAAAATTTGCAAAAGCTTGTTGAGTATCTGGAACTAAGGCAACAATGGGATGGGTTGTTGGCATTTGGTCTTCCCAGTAAGCCCATGACTTAGTGCCATTAAAGTCATGCCATGCTTTTTTAGTGTACTCAGTGGCTCTATCTAAAGCTAATGCTGCAGTATAAGTGGCAAAGCTTTCATTTAACCAAAGATCATCCCACCATTTCATGGTTACAAGGTTACCAAACCACATATGGGCCAACTCATGCAAAATAACATCAGCTAAAGCCATTTTCAGGCCTTTACTTTTGATCCCCCTTGAGGTGTAACGCTCACTAAATGTAACCGCTGCCACATTTTCCATGGCGCCAGAGTTAAACTCTGGGACAATAACTTGGTCGTACTTTAGATAAGGATAATCGACACCAAAATATTTTTCAAAAAAAACAAAGCCTTGGTCAGTTACTGGGAACCAATCATTTGGCTTAATATATTTGGCCATTGTCTGCCTGGCAAATAAACGCAAAGGATACTTGCCTTTGTCCCAACTCCACATTTTATAGGGGCCAGCATGTAGTGACCAAATGTATGTGGAGAACCTTTGGCTTTGAGGAAAAGTCCAAAGATTATAATCAGAACCGTTTTCAATATGACTTTCTCTAACGGAGGTTATAACAGTCCAACTTTTAGGAGCTTTAACTTTCATTTTGTAGGTCGCTTTGAGATCTGGTTGGTCAAAGCAAGGAAAGACTCGGTTGGCTTTGTAAGGCTCAAGATTAGTATACGTATAGCTCAAACCATCTTGAGGGTCTTTGAAGCGGTGAAACCCACGTCCATCTTTTGAGTACTTATGTGTGTACCTGACTAAAATATTATTTTTACCAATAACAAGGTACTGGCTAGGAATGAGGATAAAAGCCGGACCTTTATCAACTTGAATGTTTTTATTATTAACCAGAAGTGAGTGAACTTGGCCTTCGTGAAAGTCCAATCTTAATCCGGCTTCTAAGTGACTCACTAAAAAATTAATTTTAGTGACGCCTGCAAACTGGTCAGGGTTTTCGTGTAAGTCAAAGTAAAGGTCATAATTGACATCTTGAATTTGTTTGAAGCGGTATTCAGAGTATCCCTGTGTTAATGTGGATTTTTGAGGACCAAAAACAACTTTTTTTGGCGCTGTTGCGCAAGAGCAAATAAATAAGATGAGTAGTAGGCTTAAAAGAGGTCTCACTGTGATCGTGCTCCTATATAAAAATGAAAGTCAAAAATAAAATAGTTACTATGATAATAAAAATTTAACTCGTCAGCATTCTTCTAACTAAAGAGTATATAAAATACTGCTAAGAAACACTGAGAGCATACAATAAATAAAATACCTTTAACTAGGCAATATAAAAGTACAAAGCATTAGTTTTTTTAAGCCAAGTTAGCCCATGGGTTATAAACATAAAGATGAACTTCAAAGGCTTGCTTAATTGTTTGGCAATAGATCTAAGTTCTTAATATTATATGTGATAGCATAAAATTAAATTTATTTTTAATTAGGGCGTATTGACGTTTCATTTAGTCATTAAAGTGGTAAGTTAGGCCGATTTTACTTATACACTCCTTAGGGGTGAGTTAAGGATATAAGGAGAAATATGACGATAAACCATCTTCATTTAAAAGTTAGTGATGTATCAAAAAGTGTTGAATTTTATTGTTCAATGTTTGGCTTTAAGGAAAAAGTTAAGTTTTCAGATGATTTTATCTTTTTACAAGATGAATCAGGTTTTGATTTAGCTCTTGATAAAATTGAAACTGTAAAACTTTTACCACAAGGGGTTCATTTTGGTTTTGCGTTAGATAGTAAGCAGAAAGTGATTGAATTATTGCAAAGTTTTAAAACTAAATATAAATCATTACTTAAAAGCTCTGAAATTAAAGACAATGGTTCGTGGGGTGATTTTAATTGTGTTGACCCTGATGGCTATAATATTCAAGTTTACTGGGATGTGGATCTACATTAATAAAGTATAAATTTAATACTAGGCGGATAATTGGGGTTGTACCCACTTGCTGCAAAAAAAAAGAGACTAAATAATAGTCTCTTTTTTAATTCATGATATGTGAACTTAGGTTATTTTTTTAATTTTTTAACTTTTCTTTCAGATCTAGCAACTGATTTTGTAAGTTTTTTACTTTTTCTTTTTAACTTAGCAAGTCTAGCTTTTCTTGATTTTTTTTGCTTTTTTAATGTTTTTATAATTCGATCAGCATTTTTTTGTCTTTTAGTTAAAGCCTTAACCTTTCTACTTTCTTTGCGAACATCTTTACTTAAGTTACGAACAACTTTTTTAGCTTCAATTGCTGAGCTTTCGCTTGCGTTCACCTTAGTTTCAAGTGTTTTTATTTTAGACTCTAGGTTTTTATTTTGTGCCTCAAGGTTTGCTTTTTCTTTGTTTAATTTAGCTATATTTTTTTCACTTCTGTCATAGCGATTAGCATAAGCATTAGATTTTTTTGTGTATCGTCTATTTTTAGCTTTTATTTGTTTTACTTTATTTCTTAACTGCTTTTCTTCTTGCTCCATTTCAAGAGCTTCTTTGCGAGTTTCTCTTTCTAATTGCTCATGATCAAGGATACTTAGAGACTCAACTTCGGCCTCAAGCTCAAGGTCAGAAACAGTTTCGACATGATCGTTTGCGCCATATGCGACAGTTGCGCATGAAATAACTAATGCAGCAATAATAAATTTTTTAAAGTTGTTCATTTACGTTCTCCTTACAACAAAAATTTTCATTAACAATAGTTTATTAAGCAATATGGAGTCCATGCTCTAGGTGGGTTTAATTTGATTTGAATGATTTACTGTACAAAGACTTTTCAAATTAAAGCGTGAAATGTCACTTTTTTAGGGCTAATAAACTTAACCAGTATAGTTAATTTATGGACCAAAGAGTGAATTTAAATTTTGATATACCAATTTTATTTTTTTATTCACTATTTTAGGTGGGACTTTTTTATGTCAACAGGTATGAAGATCTTGGCACCTAGAGTTGGTGGTGTCATTGAAGTTATTCAGCATAATAATGGAATTGGTTTTCACTCAAACTTAATACTTGTTATCAAGATTTGGCATAAATTAAAGTAAAACAGGTATTTTTTTGAAGGCTCAAATACAAGTTATCCAATGTAAGTATTTGACCATTTATTTCATATAGTAGATAATTTTTAACATGAAAAAAATAATTTTGCTTTTAGTTTTATGCTCCTTAGGTTGTTCACAGGTACAAAAAAGAGAGCCCTTGTCGAGTAAGTCAAATGCCTTAAGACAGGTAGTGTTGACAGATGAGTTCAGTTTGTCAGATGACCTGCAACTAAAGGGTTTGGCTGAGGGGCTATTTGCTAATATTCAACATTTAAAATCTAAACCTGCGCATAAAATGCAATTTGGTGAAGAGGTGGTATCTAGTGGTGAGTATTTGTTAGCACTTGAAAGGCTTTACAATGTAATACAAAATTCGCCAGAAAACTTTAACAACTATTTATTAAATCATTTTAATGTATATGAAGTATATGGCAAAAGTGAGTGGGGAGAGGTGTTTATTACGTCTTACTTTGCTCCTGAAATAAAGGGATCTCTGACTAAAACGAGTCAGTTTTCGCAAGCTTTATTTGCTATCCCTAAAGATATGGTTATAGTTCGGTTAGGGGAGTATGGAAAAACTTTTGGCGATCGACTAGCAAATCGCATATGTTTAAAAGGTGAGCCTTGTAAGGTTAATAATAAAAATCTTGGAATACTTCGTGGTCGCCTAGTAAAAAAAGAAGGAGCATTATCTGAGGTTGTTCCTTATTACTCAAGGAAACAAATCGATGAGGAAAAAGTTAAATTGCCTGCGAAGGTTTTAGCTTATGTTGACCCTGTTGATGCATTTTTTTTGCAAATTCAGGGCTCGGGGACTGTAGTATTGCCAGATGGTGAAAAACTACAGGTTGGTTATGCCGGACAAAATGGACATTCTTATCAAGCTATAGGCAAGTATTTATTTGATGTTATTCCTAAAGAAAAAATGTCATTACAAACAATTGAGACTCATTTAAATTCATTATCACTAAATGATAAACAAAAACTTTTAAATAAAAATCCAAGCTATATATTTTTTAAACAAAATGAGGCGAAACCATTTACCTACTTTGGAATTGAAACTATTGATGGACGCACCATTGCCACAGATAAAAGGTACTTCCCTAAAGGAGCTCTTGGTATTTTACACTTTAAAAAACCAATTTTTTCTAACACTGAAGCCCAGGAGCCTCAGGCTTGGCAAGATGTAAGTCGCTTTGTCTTTGATCATGATACAGGGGGGGCAATAAAAGGCGGAGGGCGCGTTGATTTATTTTGGGGAGCTGGCGCATTAGCTAAGCAGGCCGCTGGTGTAATGAAGCATTATGGTCAGCTATACTACTTCAAGCCAAAACATTTGCTAACTAATGATAAGCCATAATTTTAAAGAGGCTCTTACGATTTTGATTGCACTTTGCTTCTGTTTTGGTGCTGGTAGACATATTAAATTAGGCTACTACAAACTAATGTATATTTTTTAGATTGTATTTTTGGGTTTCTATGCCTTACTTCTTGGCTTTTATTTAGGTGTAAAAAGTCTGTTGTCATACCATGGAAGTAAATAAAGTTATCAAAGGAATAGCCTTTAACAACTAAAGGTTCATTTTCTTCCAAGTGTTGTTCAATAATGTAAGTGTTATCAATACAGTATTTTATAAGGTGGCCTTTTAATTGGCCAATTTCTATTTTTTGTTCACTTGGAAATATATGTTTGATAGTGCTTCCATCATAAGAGGTCAGATTAATTTCATATTTATTTTTGGTTTTAGTTGTAAAGACTTTTGCCATTCGTTCCTTAGAGACATCCTGGCCATTATCATCTGTAAGTCTTTGTGTGCAAACAGGGTTAGTTAATTCTATCTGTGGGCAAGCGAACAAGTATAAAGGCAGGTTTAGTATTATAACTAATAAATACTTCATTGGTTGGCCCCTTTTTTTATTTAATAGTTTAATTTGGTAATAATAATATTTTAAATTTTGAGACTTGATATTCAAGCT
>CALJPJ010000075.1 GCA_937980625.1 uncultured Bdellovibrionales bacterium | reverse complement strand
GGTTAATTTCTATTGACCTAACTACTGGCGATAGAACTATTATTTCTGACCCTAGTACGGGCACTGGCTCAAACTTGTCATGGCCACTATCTCTCGAGTTAAATGCCTCTGAAACAACAACCTATGTTACTGACAGAGATCTGGATGCAATAATATCTATTGAAGTTAATACTGGTGATAGAGCAATTGTTTCTAAGTAATATGAAAATATTGTCTCTAAATAAAAAAGTCGGTCATCAACTCAAAAGTATAAGTTTTAGTATTTGAGTTTAATCTCCTTCATAGACAAACTTTTCAAGCTTTTCAACTTCCATTTGAAAACCAGCTACGCCATATTTACTTTTAGTTGATTCAATTCGCAAAACTCCAGTAACCCAAGCTGGATTTGGGGCATCTCTAGAAGATAATGATTTTTTCAATTTAGACTGTATAATTAAGTTTGGTGGCGGCGGCGGAACATGAACACAAGACTGTGCATCTGGAACAAATAAAAACTCTTTTAAGTTACTAAAGTCATCTGAAAGAGGAACAACATAGCCTGCAATCTTTATCAATTTGCCATCTAGTTTTTTTAACTCGGGCGGGGCTTTACCTTGTTTATAATCTAGTTTGTAAAGTAAATCCCACTTTACAGTTACAGGGTCAGAACTAGATGAGGAGTCTTGAAAGTTAAGAAACTTATATGCAATTAAACATATAATAACAACCCCAACAAAAGATCCTATAATTTTAAATTTCATATTTTTCCTTAAAGTCGAACAATTAAGCCATCAGAAAGAGATTTTCGGTAAGCACTCCAGGCTGGGATAAACCCCATACTGATAGCTCCAATAAATATAGTAATAAAATAAAAGATATCAGTCATTGTAAAAGCAAATAAGCCCACTGTTAAACCTAACTGATCTTCTAGTATAGGCTGAGTAATATATAAGCCTAGGTAAAGGGCTAAGGTACCAAACAAAATACCTAAAAGAGCAAGAAGGCCTGATTCAAAAACTAAAATTGAAAAAATAAATCTTGGACGAGCACCAACTGACCTAAATATAGACATTTCTCTTCGCCTTTCATTTAGCGTTGTTAATAACGCTATCAGCATACTCACTAAACTCACAGCAAACACAAAAAAACTAACCACTTGCAGGACTTTTTCTACTAGGCCTAAGGTTTTCCACAGTTGCTGTAGACTTACACCAGGTAAAATAGCAGTCATAGCTTCTTTTTCATACTCATTTACTTCCCTCTGCATGCGAAAAATACCAACTTTAGATTTAAGGCGAACAAAAAAAGCAGTAATTGCTTTTGGTTTGAGCTTTACTGCCAACATTTGGTTTGGAGTAATTCCTTCTCCTGGTCTAGGCGGCGCCCCTTCTTTCCAGTCTATATGAAGAGCCTCAATAGCCTCGAGAGAAACATGTAAAGAACCATCTACAGGTGTTCCTGTTTTTTTTAGTATTCCCACAATATAAAAAGGCTTATCTTTATGATCTTGAAAGGCCACACGGCTTGTACCATGGGACAAAGTGATTTGATCTCCAACCTTATAGCTTAATTGACGAGCTACATCAGCTCCAATAACAACTTCAAAAATTTTTTGAAACTCTCGTCCTTCCCTCAAATTCAACCTTTGGTCTCCAGAAAATTGATAATATTTAAAATAATTTAAATTGGTACCCAAAACTCTAAAGCCTTTATGTGAGTCACCTAAAGAAATTGGTATAGTCCATTCCACCTCTTCGTGACTATCAAACTCTTTAAAAGTGTCATAGGAAACATTATTTGTGGCATCGCCAATTCTAAAAACAGAATAAAGAAGTAAATTCACCGGGCCACTTCTAGCCCCCACAATCAAATCCACCTGTGAAATTGTACTTTCAAAACTTTTTCGTGTTCCGTTTTTAATCCGCTCAATACCAAGTAGCAATACAACACTCAGTGCAATTGAGAAAATCGTTAAACAAGTAGTAAATTTTCGATTAAATAAACTTTTTTTAGACAAACTAATAATTTTAAACATTAATATTACCCTTGTTAAAAAAAGCCTGGTTTAATTCTTTGAGCTGGACAAAACGATCAAATTTTTTACCTAGCTCAGCATCGTGGCTCACAAAAATAACAGTTGAATTACTTTTTTCGCACTCACTGAATAAAAGATCTATAAATGCATTTCGAGTGCTAGCGTCCAAGGCCGATGTAGGCTCATCAGCGATTATAATCTCTGGTTTTCCCATAAGAGCTCTCGCTGTGGCAACCCTCTGCTGTTGACCAACACTCAATTCCGTGACTGGCCTATTTTTTACTTTTTGAACATCAATTTTCAGTTGCATCAAAAGTCTCTCAGCTTCTTCTTCTAAGCTACTACCAGAGTTTAAAATTTTATTTTTTTTTACATCAGAAAACTGACAAGGGAGGGTAACATTTTCAACCACAGACAAATAGGGAATAAGGTTAAACATTTGAAATATAAAGCCCAAACAATCACCGCGAAATTGATCCTTAGCTGAAGTGTCTAACTCAACGATATTTTGACCCAACAACTTTAATTGACCCGAACTTGGGTTTAATACCCCACCAATAAGATTAAGCAATGTTGACTTCCCTGATCCGCTGGGCCCACAAAGAAATATTTTCTCTCCACAAAGCACTTCAAAACTAGAGATGTTTAATAAGTTAAGGTCAGACTGCTGCCAAGAAAATTTTAAATCTGTAATTGTTATTGCTATTTTTTTCATCGTTACTCAGATAAACTGAATTTATTATTTTTTAAGTTCAGCTGTTGAGAAAATTGACCATTATTAGTCACAGCCTGGCCTTTGAGTTGCTGCAAACGAGGAAAGTGTTTAAATATACTTAAAGTAATAGACCTTAAGTGTTTTGGCGCTTCACACTTAATTTTATAAATAATATTAAACTCAGAATGAGTCTCGTTACTTATTTTATCATTATGACTCTCATCGTGTTCATGACCATCATGTATCTTATTTTCACCTGTCAATGCTGTCTCAACTCTCACATCTTTTGCCTTACAATTTCCTTTTTTAGGTAATAAAATAATTTCGTTCACATTTTTTAATTTCAACATAGCTAGTTTAAGATTATTTTTTTGCTGTTTGGTCTTTGGTTTATGTTCAAAACCTACAATGCTATCAGCAGGAATTTCAAATTCTACTTCTATGTTTTTTTTATCAACGACAAGATTAAACTTTCCATCTCCGTGCACATGAGCTTTATAAGTTCTTTTTTTTGCAAATGAAATATTAACAACTGTTAATAACCCTATAACTAATGCTAAGTATTTAATATTCACCTCCAGGCCTCTCTCAGTCGGTTAAGTCTATATACCCATGGTATTATTTAAAAAATTTTAATGCAATATTATCAGATATAAAAACTAAAAAATTCGAAATATTTACTAATTATTTATAAAGTTCTTAAACAAGAGTTCACAACCTTAACTACTAAAATGGAACTGACGTTTTCTTACTCACTTCAAGCAATTATTGTCACTGCCAACACGAATACGATTTAATAGATACACCAAAAAGCATAAGCACCTAATATTACGAGTTAATTTTAAGTAGTGAACAAAAAAACTTGGCAAGCTTATTGCTTTTTAAATAACGTACTTTATAAAATTGTTAAATTTGCTAAGGAGCACTAAGATGCAAAGACATACCTTTACAATACTATGCATACTAATATTTTTGCCAGCATTCGTTCATGCTAATACGTCATGCAAAGTCAAAACAACACCTAAAAATCAAACTAAAAAAATGCAAACTTCAAAAAAGTCAACTATGCAAATCATTGCACAATTATTTCAAAATAAAAGACCAACTTTAAGTCCTAAAGAAGTTATTCTAGCTTTAAAGGTTTTGCGAACTAAAGCTAATATAAAAACAATTGCAGCTGAATACAAAATAAGCCCAAAAAACTCACATTATAATATACTTGTAGATAATTTATTTCACAGTATAGTTTCAACTCTGATTTATAGAGTTGATCAAAGTAAAGCCTCTGAAGCAGACTACTCTAGTATTTTAAGTGAATTAAAGAATTATAGCACAAGTCGATACAATAAAAGCACTGGCATCAACTTTAGTGCTCAAAGCATGTTACTTATTCCTAGTAAAATTATTGATAACCAAGTAATTATGGCTGATAAAAATATGTTAAGTAAATCTGTCAATAAAGCCGACCAAGATTATAAAGTTTCAATTGAACGTTATTTAGATAACCCAATTGTCCTAGATATTCTGCTTGGTAGTAAAGGTCAAACTGACGGTAGAATTTCAATATTAGGAGAAAACCTTCTCTTTAAATTTCATAACCAATTTAAGTCAACTCAGTTTGTTCAAAGTGGGTTATTCTTCAAAAGAGCTCTTGCCAGACCAGCTGGGTTAAGAAAAGCAATTTACTCGATAACACAAAGACATTCATCAACACCATATCTTTTAAAAAGAAAAGGAAAACAAATTATTAAAAG
>CALJPJ010000074.1 GCA_937980625.1 uncultured Bdellovibrionales bacterium | reverse complement strand
TACTTTACATACAAATGACGCTGTTTCAACGATTATGCGACTCTTAAATATGGGATTGCCCACTTTTATGGTTGCTGAGGCAACTACTGTTGTTGTTGCACAAAGGTTAATTAAAACAGTTTGTAAAAACTGTAGTGAAGTCTATAGTCCACAAAAAAGTGTATTAATTGACTTGGGAGTTCCAGAGTCAGAGTTGGTTGACTATAGTGAAATAAAAAAATCAAATGGTTGTACATATTGCAATGGAACAGGAATGCAAGGTCGTCGCCCTGTGTTTGAAGTGTTTGATTTTAAAGAAAATATCAGAGAAGCAATTTTATCTGGAAAAACAGGTCAAGAAATAAAAAAAATGGCAGTTATAGATAATGGAATGAAAACATTGAGAATGAATGCTTTGGTTGCTTTACAGCGAGGGTTAACAACAGTGGAAGAAGTAATTAATGTGACCGTTAAGGATAATATATGATTAAGCTACAGCAACTATTAAAGTCATGTGTGCAAGAAGAAGCGTCAGATTTACATTTATCTGAGGGTAGTTCTCCGGCTCTAAGAATAAATGGGCGCTTAGTTAAAATTAAAACTCCAGCTTTGAGTAGCCAAGATATTAAAAACTTAGCATATTCAATTTTAACAGATTACCAGAAAACTGTTTTTGAAAAAAATAAAGAAATAGACTTTGCTTTTTCAATTAAAAAAGTATCAAGATTTAGAGCGAATTATTATTTTCAGAAAGGGTCAATTGCCTGTGCTTTTAGGAGAATCTCTTTAAATATACCTTTGTTCACTGAATTAGGCTTACCTGCTGTCATTGCTAATGTTATAAACTTTCCACAAGGCCTAGTTTTAGTTTGTGGTCCGACAGGTAGTGGTAAAACAACTACAATTGCTTCATTAATTAATGAAATAAATAAGACAAGAAAAAGTCATATTATAACTGTTGAAGATCCAATTGAGTATATTTATCAGCATGAAAAGTGTATTGTAAACCAAAGAGAAGTTGGACTTGATACAAAAGATTTTAAAATTGCATCCAGGCAATTATTAAGACAAGATCCAGATGTTTGTTTGATTGGAGAGTTAAGAGATCGAGAGTCAGTTGAGTTTGCTCTGCGCTTGGCAGAAACTGGGCATTTAGTTTTTGCAACTCTGCATACGAACTCATCTCCAGAAGCTATTCAGCGCCTAATTAATATGTTTCATGGTGAAGAGCGCGATCATGTAAAAGTGATGTTGAGCCAATGTTTAAATGTTGTTATCAGCCAACGATTAATTCCTGGTATTAAAGGAAATTTAATAGCTGCTTGCGAATATTTACAAGTCAATGCTGCAATTAAAAATATGATTCGCGAAGATAAGGCACATCAAATTTATGGTGCTATGCAAATGGGTAGAGACAAATCCGGTATGATGACTATGAATAACTCTCTGATGAATTTAATTTTAAAAAGAAAAGTTGATTTAAAAGAAGCCTTTATGTTTTCGCCTGACCCTGAAGAGCTGGATAAAGCCTTACAAAAAGCGGGAATCTAGTAATGCCTGTTTATAACTTTGAAGCTAAATCAATTGATGGACGTATAAGAAAGGGGAGTGTTGATGCTGAATCTGAAGTGGAGGCCAAAGCAAAGCTTCGAGCCAGTCAATTAGTTCCCATAAAAATTGTTTTAAAATCTTCTGGGGTTAATATGCCAGGCTTTAAGTCATCTGGTATTAAACCTAAAGAGTTACAAACTTTTACAAGACAATTAGCCGTACTTACAGGTGCCGGAGTGCCTATTGTTCAAAGCTTAGAGGCTTTAAATAGAGGTGACGGAGGAAATAAAAATTTAAAAACAGCTATAACAGGGATTTTATCTCAATTAGAGCAAGGTAAAACTTTAAGTGGCTCAATGTCTAATTATGGAAATATCTTTGACAAAATATATACTGAACTTGTTGCTGCCGGTGAGGCCAGTGGTTCACTAGATGTCGTATTGACTCGTTTGGCTGAATACATTGAAAAATCAAATAAGCTGATGGGTAAAGTTAAGGGGGCATTAGTTTATCCTGCAGCAATTTTGATAGTTTCAACTCTAGTAATTTCAGTGATTTTAATGTTTGTAATACCTGCTTTTATGGAATTATTTAGTGCCTCAGGGCAAGAATTACCAAAATTAACTATGTTTGTTGTTAATTTAAGCGAAATA
Organism: uncultured Bdellovibrionales bacterium; assembly: GCA_937980625.1. GTDB lineage: Bacteria > Bdellovibrionota > Bdellovibrionia > Bdellovibrionales > UBA1609 > JAHDIR01. Next base: position 1,002 of record CALJPJ010000074.1, on the reverse strand, counting down.
CTTAAAAAATATTGGTACTTAATATTCGGAGTTTTAATTGGTGGACCTTTATTATTAAAATCCTACACGAATACAAAAGAGGGTGAGAGAAATATGGACTCACTCATGATCACTCTGCCTGTTTTGGGAACATTAGTCCTAAGATCATCTATAGCGAGATTTACTAGAACCTTAGCTATTTTATTAACTGCCGGAGTTAGGTTAGCAGAGGCTATAGAAATAGCAGCCAATACCTCTGGAAATTATGAAATGGAAAAAATTCTTATGGAAACTAAACATTCTATCACCCAGGGAAGAACTTTTTCAGCTCCATTGCACAGTTCAAAGTTAATTCCAGATATGGTTGCTCAGATGATTTCTATCGGTGAAGAGTCTGGTAACATGGATGTCATGTTAAATAAAATTGCAGATTTTTATGAGGAAGAAGTAGAAGCTGCAGCAGATACTTTAACCAGTTTAATTGAACCATTTATGATGGTTTTTTTAGGGGGCATAATTGCTGTATTAGTTATTGCAATGTATTTACCTATTTTCAACATGGCAAACACAGTGACATAAATGAGGTATTAGTTGGTCCACTTAGAGTTAGTGAAAGAAAATTTAAATAACACAGTTAGGCTAGGAGATGAGGATAGGCTTTTTGCTCTTCATTTAGCACGTTTGGGTTTTTTTGTTATTTTGAATATATTTTTATATATTTTAGATTTTTCAAATTCACATTTTATTAACTCAAAGTTTTCTATTTTTTCACAAGCAGCTCTTTGCGGATCATTTTTAACTACATTTATATTATTTTATAATTGGGACAAATTATATAATGTTCAAATATCAAATTTATCTTTAATAGTTTTAGATGTTTTTTTTATTTTTAGTTTTATTCAGTTTTCAAATTTGATTGCGACGCAATATGTTTTTTTATATCTTGCTGTTATAATTTTTTCTGGATTACTTCTGAAGTTTGATCAGAGTTTATTTATTGCTAGTTTAGCTTGTATATTATTT
>CALJPJ010000073.1 GCA_937980625.1 uncultured Bdellovibrionales bacterium | reverse complement strand
GCTCGTCGATGATGCCATAGTTGTTAGTGAAAATATTTGGAGCCAGTACGAGCGCACTGGTGATAAAATAAAATCAATTACCAATGGCACCCTTGAAGTACTAGGCCCAGTGACAGCTTCAATTTTAACTACAGTATCTTCTTTTGCTCCAATGCTTTTCATGACCGGCATATTCGGTGCCTTTATCTTACAAATTCCAATCATGGTTATTTTAGCTTTAGCTTTTTCTTTATTCGAAGTGTTTTTAATTATGCCTTCACATTTTTCTAACTGGGTTGGCAATAAAAAACCTAAAAATAAAAAAGCTCAATGGTTTATTCCTGTCATTAATCGTTATAAGCGCTATGTCGGCTGGAGTTTACGCTACAGATATTTAATGATGGCTTCAGGGGTTATACTACTAGCAACTACTGTTGGTTTAATTTTTGGCTTAGGTAAATTTAAACTTTTCTCATCAGATGGAGTTGATTTATTTTTTGTTAAGGTTGTTGGGCCAACTTCTATCTCCTTAGATGGAATGACTGAATTAATCAAACCCATTGAAAAAGTTATTTCTGAGCTTCCTAAGTCTGAAATTAAAAATTATTTAACAACTGTTGGAGTTATCCAAAAAGACAGTCTCGACCCTCAAACCAAGTATGGGAATCAGTTTGTAAATATTCAGCTAAATATCAATCCGAATAAACCGGCCCACCGTTCACTTACAGATATAATGGCTGACGTTAAAAAAGCTCTTCCAAAGCCTGAGGGAATAGAGTCTGTGACACTAGAAGTTCCTAGCCAAGGCCCACCAACTGGCCGTGATATTTCCATAGATATAACAGGTGATGACTACGCTACTCTTCTTGAAATCTCCGCCAAAATCAAAGAGCAGTTAAAGTTAGACGGACTTTCAAAAAATATTGAAGATTCATATGTTCCCGGTAAAGACGAATGGTTAATTAAACCTATACAAGTTCCTATGGCAGCAGCTGGAGTGTCAGTTTCACAACTTTCACAAAGTTTAAGGGCTTCTTTTGAGGGGGTTATCGCCACTTCTGTACGTACCCTAGATGAGGAAGTAAATATTAGAGTGAAAATTGATGATCAAGGACAAAGCACATCAAACATTAAAAACATACTTGAAAATTACAAAGTTGGTAATCGACGTGGAAATTTAACTCGCATCAAGCCACTAACTAATATTGAAAAGTCTCAATCCTTAAGTATGATCCAACATTTAGATTATAAACGAGTTATAAATGTTGCAGCCGACTCAATTGACCCATCAGACTCAGCCTTACCAATGAGTAAAATAAAGCCAAAAGTAGCTGAAATTTTAAAAAACTACCCTGGCTACTCCCATTCTTATGGAGGTATGGATAAAGACACGGCAGACTCAATGCAATCATTACTTGTTTCTTTTTTAGCTGCTTTCTTTTTTATATTCTCATTGCTAGTTGTGACCTTCAGAAACTTGTTGCAGCCCATTTTAATTTTAACTTCTATTCCTTTAGGCTTTGTTGGAGCTGCTTTAGCTATGCTCGCTCACGGACGCCCATTTGGCTTTATGTCTTTGTTAGGCACTGTGGCTTTGGCCGGAGTTATTGTTAATAACTCTATTGTCTTAACAGACTTTGTGAATTCATGTCGTAGGCGAGGTATGGATTTATCTAATTCAATTATTGAGGCTGCTGGCCAGAGGCTTCGTCCAATTGTTTTAACTACGATTACTACTGTTAGTGGTTTAATGCCAACAGCATATGGAGATTCTGTCGCAGCTATTACTGGTATTGGGGGCTCTGACCCTTTTATAGTTCCCATCGCCTTAGCATTAGGCTGGGGATTATTTATTGGCTCTATACTAACATTAGTTTACTTTCCCTGTTTTATACGAATATTAGATGACATTTCAGCACTGATAAAAAAAATATTAGATTTTATATTTAGTATATTTAAATATTTATTCACAAAAAATGAATCTATATGAATAAAGTTTTTGCCAGTTTAATTTTAATTGCTTTTGGTTTCTCTACTTTTTACCAAGTTAATTATTCACCAATAATTAACGATAAAACCAATATTAGCCCAATGATGGCACTCAGCCAATCGGTTGTCGATTCTTCTAAGTCTGCCGTTACTCTTTCTCTTGGGCTTATTGGAATTATGGCTTTTTTTTTAGGCCTAATGAAAGTAGCTGAAGCAGGTGGAATGCTCAATTTATTAAGCCGCTTACTTCGTCCATTTTTAATTAAAATCTTTCCAGACATACCTGAAAATCATCCAGCTATGGGTTCAATTATAATGAATATGTCAGCGAATATGATGGGACTTGCCAATGCCGCAACCCCCTTTGGTATTAAAGCTATGCAAGAGTTAAACACACTCAATAAAAATAAAGACACAGCCAGTGATTCAATGATTTTATTTTTAGCTCTTAACACATCAAGTGTCACTTTAATACCAACTGGTGTAATTGCTTTAAGAGCATCAGCTGGCTCAAGTGATCCCGCCGGTATTTTACCCACAACTTTATTTGCTACTCTTTGCTCCTCTGTCGTAGCCTTGGTCTTAGCTAAAATTTTTACAAAGAATAAAAACTTAGCAACAAGCCATAACTCTCAAATTAAACTGCCCCAATATTTGTTTCTAATTGGGCTAGTTGGGTTAATACCTTTACTTTTAGCTATTGGCTCAAAAGCCTCGCCATTTATGATCCCACTGTTAATATGTGGTGTTATAATTTATGGAATTTTTAAAAAAGTTCCCGTTTATGAAGCCATGGTTGAAGGTGCTAAAGATGGGTTTAATGTGGCTGTTAAAATTATTCCTTTTTTAGTCACCATATTAGTGGCCATAGGAATGTTTCGTGCCAGTGGAGCACTTAACTTTTTTGTCAGCCATTTAGCAAAACTCACTCACTTTATTGGTTTACCTGCAGAGGCTCTACCCATGGCTTTACTCAGACCACTTTCTGGCTCAGGGGCCTATGGAGTTTTAGCCTCAACCATTAATGATCCCAGCATAGGCCCTGATAGCTATATAGGTTATTTAGTAAGTACTATTCAAGGTAGTACAGAAACCACCTTCTATGTTATTGCCGTTTACTTTGGGGCTATTCAAGTTAAAAAAATTAGACATACTTTATCAGTTGCTTTACTGGCTGATTTAGCCGGGGTCATTGGCGCTGTTATTGCCTGCAGATGGGCCTATAGCCACTTACTATAAACCCAAATCTATGGGTTAAATTTAAATGAATTCATAGATCTGGGTATAAACTAGTAATATCTGACCTGTTAAATAATTCTCTAAATTTTGAAGTCCACTTAAATCATAATGTGCTCAAACAAATCCCTCCGGGAAAACTCTGCGCATCATAATTTAAGTGGACTTCAAAATTTAGGGAGTTATTTAATATATTTGGTATAAGATTAACATCCCTACCCGCTTCACCTTTCTATGCCTAGCAACCATTTGTTCAAAACTAAATAAAGCTAAACAGCCAATAAGTCTAACAGTTTCCTAACAGTTCTCTAATAAATGAATAACAGAATATTTATATTCAAAATGTAATATAGACAAATTTTAGTCAAAGTATAGATTTAGATTTACTAAAAAATTAGCAAAGGATCAAAAATGCAAAAATTAGCACTTATATTTACATTAATATTATCCAACCTAGCTTTCGCCGACTGGACAGAAAATATTTCCATCAATGGCGATATAAGGTTACGTACTGAGGTTATTGATAAAGAAGAAACCAGTGAAAGGTGGCGTCAAAGATTAAGAGCCCGGTTAAAATTAAAAGCCAATATTAATGAAGATATAAAAGCTACTCTTCGCTTAGCCACAGGGGCAAGTATTGGAAGCAAAGATAATATTGCTTCTACAAATATTTCAAATGACAGTTTTGGAGGCAATAAAGCATTTAACTTAGATATGGCTTATATTACCTGGAAGTTATATGACCAAATAGTTTTTGAAGGTGGAAAAGTTAAAAACCCATTATTAAGAGTTGGTGGAAGTGATTTACTTTGGGATGGTGACTTAACTCCTGAAGGTGGTCATTTTAAAGTAAATCATAATTTTGGAGACATTAATTTATTTTCAAATATTGTTGGCTACTTTATTGATGAAAACAAAGAGGGTGAAGAAACCTCCGTTCTTGGTGGGCAACTGGGGCTATCATTTGGTGACACTGTAAAAATAAAAATGGGTGGCGGATACTACGCAATGAACACTGAAGATTTCGAACCAATTAATAGTTCCACAAGAAACTCTCTTTACGACCATGACAATGACGGTGGAGCGAACACTAAGGAAGTATATTTTAACGACTACAGAGTCATAGAGGGGTTTTTAATGGCCACAGTCGACGCTATGGGCCAGCCTGCTAGCTTTTATGTAAATGTTGCCAATAACACTGAAGCCACGACACAAAGAGATGCATTTTTAGTTGGCCTTAGATATGGAAAAGCTAAAGAGATTGGCGATTTTGATATCAATGTAAACTATAGAAGAATACAAAAAGACGCTGTTTTTGACCAGTTAAATGATGGCGACTTCAATGGTGGTGTCAGTGACGGTGAAGGTTATGTCTTTGATATTAGGTATAAGTTTTCTAAAAACTCAAAATTTAGAGTTAGATATTTGACTAGTGACCAAGGAGTTTCTACAAATGATGATACAACATACAACAGATACCAAGTTGACTGGGCTTTTAAGTTCTAAGGATGTGAAATTGACTAACAAACTGGTTTATATGGTTGAGGATGAGGACGATATAGCTGTCCTATTAAACCACACTCTCACCAAGGAAGGTTTTGATGTTATACATTTTACAGATGGTAAATCTTTTTTAGACCAGTTAAAGGTAAAGTCTCCTGACATTGTTTTATTAGATTTAATGCTTCCTGATATGGGAGGCATTGAAATCTGTAAACTCATTAGAAATAATCAAAAATTTGAAAGTATACCTGTTGTTATGGTTACTGCCAAAGGTGATGACAGCGATATTGTAAAGGGTTTAGAAACTGGAGCAGACGACTATGTCACTAAACCGTTTAGCCCAAAAGTTCTTATTAGTCGCATTAACTCAATTTTAAAGCGCAACTCGAGAAGCACTCCTAATGCTGATGGACTTTTAATTTGCGGACCTATTCAAGTTCACAAAGGTCGATTTGAAGTTAAAGTTAATGATGAAAAAATTAAACTTAC
>CALJPJ010000072.1 GCA_937980625.1 uncultured Bdellovibrionales bacterium | reverse complement strand
ATAACTGTGAGTCTGAAACTGGTGTTACTATACACTATGTAGATAATGACTACGATAGCGGAGCCATCATTGAGCAATTAGTTATTCCAGTTTCTGAAAATGATGATTATTTATCTTTAGAAAAAAAAGTGAAACAACATGAAAAAATTTTATTAACCAACTGTCTTAAAAAGTTACTTCAATAATTATGAGAACCAAAAAAGAACGCGCCGAATACGTAAACAAAAAACTTGCCAAACTGTACCCTAAAACTCCAATTCCATTGGATCATACCAGTGATTTCACTCTTCTCATTGCCGTACTATTATCTGCTCAATGCACTGACAAAAGAGTAAACCAAATTACTCCTCATTTATTTAAAAAAGCTGATACACCACAAAAAATGATTAAACTCACAGTAGATGAAATTCGCGAAATTATTAAACCTTGTGGTTTGTCGCCAAGAAAATCAAAAGCCATTTACAATTTATCGCATATTCTTATCGATAAACATAATGGCAAAGTGCCTGAAAGCTTTGAAGACCTCGAAGAGCTACCTGGAGTGGGCCACAAAACAGCCTCTGTAGTTATGGCTCAAGCATTTGGTCACCCGGCCTTCCCCATTGATACCCATATCCATCGCTTAGCTAAAAGATGGGGGCTTAGTAGCGGTAAAAATGTTGAAACAACTGAAAAAGACCTAAAAAAACTTTTTCCCGAAAATGATTGGAATAAGCTTCATCTCAGGATTATATTTTATGGCCGCGAATACTGTACTGCTAGAGGGTGTAACGGTATGGTTTGTGAAATTTGCACGACATGTTACCCTAACAGAAAAAAACCTGTTTCTAAAAAGTAGAAATACAAGTAAAGTTTAATTAGCAAAGAGGATCTCATGAGTAAAAAAATTAATGTTGCCGTTTTATGTGGTGGCCAATCCGCCGAACACGAAATTTCACTTCAGTCAGCTAACAACATTGTCTCAGCACTAAATACTCAAAAATATGACATTCAAGTTATTGGTATAGATAAAAGTGGGTCGTGGCATAAATTAAATCCAAATAATTTTTTGGTGAACGCAGACGACCCCAAAAAAATACATTTTATAAAAGATAACAACCAAATATTTTACAGCCCCAATTACTATAACAAACAAACTATTAACTGTTCTAACTACGAGCCGAACCCTAGTATCGATATAGTCATCCCAGCACTTCATGGCCCTAATGGTGAAGACGGAACCATACAGGGCTTATTTCAGCTAGCTGGTTTACCAGTTCTTGGTTGCGGGGTTTTAAGCTCAGCAATGTGTATGGATAAAGATATTACTAAAAAAATATTAACCAATAAAAATATTCCTGTTTGTGACCATATTATTGCTCGAAAAAACAGTGAACAAAACCCAAATTTTACAGAAGCTGCTAAACAATTAGGTAGCACTATATTTGTTAAGCCTGCTAATATGGGTTCATCTGTTGGTGTTTCAAAAGTAACTAATGAGTTAGAGTTTAACACTGCTCTTAATGAAGCCTTTAAATTTGACAATAAAGTTTTAATCGAAAAAGGCATTGAAGGTCGGGAGCTAGAAATTGCCGTTCTTGGTAATTTAAATCCTAAAACGTCTATTATTGGTGAGGTGGCTCCCACTTTAGAGTTTTACTCCTACGAAGCTAAGTATATAAACTCAGATGGAGCTCACCTGATTATACCCGCTGAAATTTCACAAAGTATTAAAAATGAAGTTGCAGACTTAGCTAAAAAAGCATTTCTTGCACTGGAGTGTCGTGGTTTAGCCAGATGTGATTTTTTCTTAACTCATGAAAACAAGTTGTACATTAATGAACTCAATACATTTCCAGGTTTTACTAATATCAGCCAGTACCCAATGCTTTGGGAAAAATCTGGCCTAAGTAACTCTCAATTAATGGACGAGCTCATTGGCTTAGCCCTACAAGGCTAAACCAAAACTAGATACCTCTTAAGTCAATTCCATTATTTGATATAGACTTAGAGTTTTGAGTATCTGCTGGACGATTACTATTGCCATACTCTATAGTTAAGTGCTCAAAATCTAACTTCTCATCTTTTATAGGAACAGACACTTTCATAGATTTTGACTGCAAGCTTAGTACATCTTTGACTGTATTAAAAAAGTCTCTAGTTGCCACTAAAGGGTCTATAATAACCTCCCTAAGATTTACATTACCTAAGTTAGAGGCAACCACAACTACACCTTTGGCATTGTAGAAGTTAAGCACAAAATGACCATTGTCTGGTTTAATACTTTTATTTACTTCAATACTAGAAAATAAATTTGCCAAAACAGACTTTAAATAGACATCATTTAAACCAGGTATAGTTCTTAAGCTCGACAAATTTTTAATTTCAAAAACTGTTAAGCTACGATCGTTTTTAGGCTCTAACCGCTTAGTAAACTCTCTAACTTTAGTATTTTTAGATCTTGGTTTAACCTTATCTAAAAGAATTTTTACGCCTTTAAAAGTTCTTGGAGCGTTATTAAATATGGACACAGTGTTTTGAATAATACCGGCTAATTCATTTTCAACTGGTAGTTTGCCAGCAGCTGGTCCCAAAATTACTACTTTTGGTTTTTTTGCAGAAGCTTTGCCATTAATATTTATCGAGCGAGCAACTCGAGTTAGCGCACCATCTGATGTTTTAGTTTTACCCATCACAAACTCACCGTATTTTTCTAAAAACTCTTCCGGTGGAAGTTTTACATCCTTTTTAGCTTTAGCTTGCAATAAGCCTTGAACTAATTTTGTAACCCCACTTTTGTAACCAGTAGCTAAGATAACAACATCTGATGTCACCGTTGATTCACCAAGAAAGGTACCATCAAGTACAGAGTTTACAGTTTTAGCACCAGCTTCTTCTACAGATGCAATTCTATTGGGGATCGGTTGAATTATAGCCTCTAAATCTGGGTTAGAATTTCTAAATCCAGTTCCAATTTGAGCGTAGCGACTTCTAATATCTGCAATAAACTCTTCACAAGTTCTAGCATCTTGGCCTAGCCAAAATATTTTTTTAGGACCCGGCGTTTGAGCGTTAGAAATTCCATAGGCCTCTTTAACTGCATAGCCTAGCATAAACTCAATAGCTACATTGGCTGAGTCCCCTTCACCAACTACAGATATTTTCTTATTTGCAAAATAACTTTTAGGGTCAGAGCTTTTTGCTAGTAGCCTGACAAAATTTTCAAAGGTAATCACTCTCGGCAAGGTTTTTTCAATATTTGGTGATTTGACTAAGGCTTTATTTTTTTTAACAGCTTCAGCCACTCCTTTGGGTAAGCCGGGAGTTCCAAGCCCAGAGGTGATTGCTAACCTTGAACCAACAACCTTAAACTGACCTGCAGGTGAATTAACCTCAGCCTCTATATCTTCTCTACTTTTTAATGTTTTTACATCTGAATTTAATAAAACATCTACATTTGGATATTTAGACGTTGCACTATAAAGCCCTGTAACTATTGTGCGGCCTAAGTCACCAGCAGTTGGGTACTTTACAGCTGACTTATCTGAAACCTGAATTGGAAAATTAGGCAACTCGTTAATATTTCCCTCACCAGGTAACGGCAACTTACCCTCACCAGAAGCTCTATTTGAACTGTTAATATTAAACACTTCATTAGCATACCTAAAATTAGAACCACCAGTATCTGAGCTTTCAACGACTAATATTTTATAAGAACCATTTTTACTTAAAGCAGAATGTAAAGCAACAACACCATGCACTCCAGCTCCAATAATTATTAAGTCATAGTTTTCTCTCAAGCCTTGATTAGCCAATTTTTTAGCTAAAGCTTCTGATTTAATTCTTAGATCAGCTTCCATATACCTTACTAAAGCTTCACTCATACCAGTGTTGACCTGCATAAGGGGTAAATACTCATTTCTAAAGCTTTGCATTTTCTCTGTTACAGTAACAGGGGACTTCAGCTGCCCTGCTTTTTTTAATATTGATTTTGCTTTAGCCACATCTAATGCAAAAGTTGAGTTATTTTTAATATTTTCTGTAATTTGCACAGACACCATTTCATTGTCCGTTGCCTTTTTACAAGACATAGCATTACTAACAGAGCAACTAATATAAAATAAAAATATAAAAATTACCTGTGTGTATAGTTTATTTTTCATGGTTCCGACCTCAAATTTAACCTAGTTAATTACTAATTAATTTGGATTAGATAATTACAATTAGTATGCCACCAATGTCTCAGTTTGAGACAACTATGAATACGTAAATTAATGTTACACATTGTTAAAGTTTTAAAACCTAAAAGAACAATATTTGTCACACTTGAAACTAATAATGCCTAGCAAAAAAAATTGAATGTGATTTCAGTGACTTACTAAATGGCACACTCCCCTTTTCTGGCATAATAGTTGAAATATTAAGGCTCAAGAGGGGAAAACTATGAAACTACTTTTAAACATACTATCTATATTAATAATCAGTTTTACAACAAGCACGGCATACAGCCAGAAAGCAACTGGAGACTACGTATCGACTTTACATACTATTGACGATTCTAGTTTATCTGAACTTGAAAAAAGAAAACGTATGTCTTTTGAAACGACCAAGCTTGTTAACTACGCTAAATTTATTGAAAGTAACAAAGGCATAAATGGTGATGCTAAAACTCAAAAAAATATAGCTAAAAGAATTAAGTTAATTCAGTCCTTTGGCCCTCAACTTGTAAGAACATTTTCTCTTTTACCTAACCCAAAATACATGCGCAAACTTATAACGGTTCAAGAATTATCTGGTGTCTCGATTTTTAAATCTGCTGATATGGAAAAGCTAACCTTTACTGAGTACACTAGCTCCGAGCTCAATGAGTTACATGCAAGACAGGCTCAAGGAGAGGTCTTAGCTTTAGGTCAAAGCGCTAAATTGAAGGTAAAACTATACTTTAAACGTTTTGCCAATGAGTTTAAAACTGCTTTTCCTGCATTTACCGCAGCTCAATTTGCTGTCGCAGCTCAACACTTAGGCGACAACCCAGTAGGTGTTGAGCAAATCGCAGAACAATTAGAAGATCCATTTTTAATGACCTCTTCATTTGCAGTATTTATTGGTGGTAGTCACTTAGCTCAAGCCGTGATGCCAAAATCAATGAAACCAAAGCCTGGCCAAGCCCCTGGTTTTACAGGGTCAAGCATTGGACTTGGTGTTGGTATGCTTTTATCAGCTGTTTATACTGAAGTTTATAACGATATTAAATTTGGTGTCATCGCAGAGTGTATTGCAGACTTTCAAGCTCCCAGCAACATCACTACTGATGAACGACAAGAGCTTGAAGATAACTTTAACAAACAACAAGCCCAGTCTTGTGCAATGGCTGAACAAAAGTGGAAAACACATGATAAATATGTAAACTATGTTCCTGATGTAACCTCATTAATTGCTGCTTTTGGTATGACTCATAAAACTTTTGAAGTACTTGGCAAACTAATGTCAAAAACAAAGTTACTAAATAAATATGTACCTTATATGAAAAATGTAAACCCAAGTACATTATTTAGCCCAGACATACTAACAAAATTAAGAGGGCTTGGTGTATCCCCAGTTGGTGCTATGGGAATGGCATTTGTAAACTTTATGGTTTTCATGAACTATCACCACAAAATTATGCCTTACTTCACTAGGCCTTGGAATCATTTAAACTTTACTGGCCTTGGCTGGTCATTAAGCCAAGAGTTAAAAGGTGATAAGCCAAAAGATAACTCTGATTTTTTAAGAACTTATAGAGCAGTAAAAAGAAAAACAAAGTGGATAGACGATAACTTAACAAATATTAAAAGTGTTATGACCTACGAATACCTCGATAGATGTGTTGATAGCACCTATACAAACTTTAATAGTAAAGAGTTTTGGGCTCGCATGGGTTTTGCTCTTACTGATAGTGCCAATGTTGTATGGGGCATAGGTAAGTCATTAGTTAAAGGGAAATGGGACTTACCTAGAAAAAGCTACGAACAATCTTACATTATGGAAGCTTGTAACCAATACGCTAACCCATCGCTAATTATTGAAAATGATTATGCTTTTAATAAAGAAAGACAACGCTTAAGACTGCAAACATTTTCACAAAAGCAAGCCAACTGGATGCAACTTATAGGAAACTACACGCAAAGAGCTAATGACACAAAAGCCATTTACTCTAAAATGTTACAACTTAAAAAAGAATTTACACCAACAGAAAACCAAGCTTACCCAGAGGAATTAAGTTTTGAATACTTTAAAGAAAGCTTCGGCAACGAAGTTGGCTCTTACCCAAAAGGTCATAAATTATATAATGTTAAGTTTAATCATATGGCTGAGTTTTACATCTTTCAAATGATGTGCGGTCCAGAGCTTAATGGAAACCTTGGTGAAGGTACTGCACCAGCTTCTCTTGAAAGTAACCAGGCAGAGATCCCGTATATCGAAACACCTTTTGGTTCCAGTGTAAAGTTCATACCACCAAAAGTAACTAAAACCTCTAAGGAGATTTGTAAATCTAAAGATTTTAAAAGTTTAGGACAAGTATCTAGCTACGAAAGGCAAACAGCAAAATTACCAGGCGATGCAAGTGATATTTTCAAAGGTATTTGGGAAGACAAAGAAATCGCGCGATTAGTTAAAAATGATGAATCAGAAGCCAGATCTAAATACAATAATTTAGCTGAATACGTATTTGATAACCTTGATATAGAAGCCATTGAAAAAATCGTTGCCTATGATGAAGAGCGCGAAGGCTATACATGGACTCAGTTTACACTAGATACCCTAAATGATGTTTGGAGTAACTTCGAGGATTCTTATAAGCATTTAATTAAAAAGTCTTTGATTCCTCTATTAATCAACTCTGACCCTTCTGGTGCTAGAAGCTCTATTACGTACAACTGGGGCACCATGAAAAAGAGCTTTATGAATGCTTTAGACCTAAAACCATTCATTCCAGAAACCAAAGCTCGCTTTATGAAAAAATTAGATACTTTAGCAAAAAGTGTAGAAGTTTTAGA
>CALJPJ010000071.1 GCA_937980625.1 uncultured Bdellovibrionales bacterium | reverse complement strand
TAATTTTAAAAGCTAACTGCCGCCTTACCCATTAAACCATATGTGAACTTGCTGTCAACACCACCAAACTCATAAGCTGAGCCGGGTAAAAATGCAGCAGCATCAATCATTAAATTTACACGTTTTATTGGTTGATATTGTACTGATAAATCAAGCTCGTAGCCCATTGAGGAGTCCATATCAGTGAAGTTTTCAGCGTCTTCTATTAAAAAAGCAGTTATTAAAGTTGTTTTTAACTTCCACTGATCATTAAAGTGATAAGTAAAGTTTGGAGCTAAATAAAACACATTACTTATGGCCTCTACATCATAATCTTGTAAGCGTGTCTCATTAGTTGCCGCCGGGTTAGCACTTACGTTGTGACCTTTACGCAAGAAAGATTGAACTCCAAGTAAATCTTTATCACCTAAAGGATGATTCATCATCAGCATTCCCACATCATAGTTACGATTAAAAATATAGCTTTCAACTTCATCAAGAGAAGTTTTATCATCCCCTGAGGCATAACCAAATTTAAGACCAAAATCCATAGAGTGACTCGGCATCGCATAATCAAGCTCTGCAGCTGCACCAAAGCCTTGAATATCTACACCTTCACCACCTAATGATAAACCTGTGTCTCCACTTAAGTATGAAAACTCAAAGCCGTATTTAAAGTTATTATGTTGTCGCTTCATATAAAAATTCATAGTTCTAATTTTTAAACGTCTATCACGAGTATAAAATGATGGACTCCCATTAAACTGGTCAGAAAAATCATGCTCACCCTTTTTAGTTTTTCTTTCAGATATAAAAAAACCAATATTCATTTTAGAGTCGGGGTTTTCATACTCAGCCTGAAACATTAGATCCTCAGAGTCCGATGATGAGCGCCCAATTGGACCTTCATTTAATTTACCATACATAGGGAATATAAACATATTACCAAAATGTATTTTGTAACCTATTAAGTCTCTTGTATCGTACCAATGATCAAACAAGCCATCACCAGCATCATAAGTCATTCCTAAACCAAAATGAATTGGGGCTCGCCCTACAATAAGTGCTCCAAAATTATGATTATATGTTAAGTAAGCTTGTGTAATTTCAATGGTATCTGCCCCAGCATTACCTGCTCTAGATGTATAATACTGATCATTGTTACTAGGGCTTGACCCCAGCGAACTACCTACTTGGTTATTAGGGTGTACTGTTTGGTCTGTGGCACCATTTAAAGCATCAAACCTAGCATGAACTGAAAACCCATCAGCAACAGTGATTTTTGGCTTAAGAACTAAGTGGTGAATAGCATATTCTTTTTTCTTAGCGCCACTTAGCAAACTTGGTTTTTCAAGTGCCATTGCTTCAAAACGATAAACTCCTGACCACTCTAAGTCTGCACTTGCAGTAGCGCCTATAAAAAAACTTAACAGTATTATAATTTTTGAAAGCATATTTGCTCACTCCTCTACTCATATATCTATAAAATAACAAAAAGCTTGTGTTTTTTTTGTATGTTCTATTTACCGGCTCTGCACAGATTTTCAAACGGTATTATAGATACTCAGCCCTGAGACTTATCAGATTGATTTTATTAGGGATTGAGTTTATAAATTGACATTTTGTTGCGGCGCAAAACAAGACAGCTGCACCGCAGATAGTTTAATAAATAAATTAAAGTGCACTAACTATAAACGCCTAATATATCAGACTCTCGCAATATTAATACATCCTCACCTTGTAAGTTCATATCTGTGCCAGCATAGTCGCCAAAGAGAATATCATCTCCAACATTTACATCCATAAGCTTGATCTGCCCTTTTTTATTACGAGCTCCACGGCCAACACAAAGAACTTTACCTTTGTTAGGTGCTTTAATACTGGCTGAGTTAGGTATAAAAATACCACCAGCAGTTTTATCGCTTGTCTCTTTTTTAGCAACTAAAACACGATCATCAAGAGGAGTTAAAAACTTATCCCAATCAATAACTTTTTTATCTCGACCTTGCATTTTTATTAAAGGTTGCTTAGCTGGACTTACTTTTTTATTTAACTTTGCTTTGGCTGCTGGTTTTTTTGACTTAGTTCTAGTCTTTGTTACTTTCTTTTTAGAAGGTTTTTTCTTAGCGACTTTCTTTTTAGCTTTTTTCTTCGTAGTTTTTTTCTTTGCTACTTTCTTTTTAGCCTTTTTTTTCGTAGCTTTTTTCTTTGCTACTTTCTTTTTAGCCTTTTTTTTCGTAGTTTTTTTCTTTGCTACTTTCTTTTTAGCCTTTTTTTTCGTAGACTTTTTCTTTGCTACTTTCTTTTTAGCTTTTTTCTTCGTAGACTTTTTCTTTGCTACTTTCTTTTTAGCTTTTTTCTTCGTAGTTTTTTTCTTTGCTACTTTTTTTGTCACTTTTTTCTTTGCTTTTTTTCTTTTCTTTTTAGCTGATGCCACGCTTGTCTAGCTCCTGTTCATAATACTTTTTATATAAGACTTCCCATTCTGGCGAACCTTCAGGCACGCCCCTTTTCAAAGACTCAACCATCTGTCGTGCTTTCGCATCAACTTGATTAACCTCTTGAGAGTACTTAACTACAGCTTTTTTACCCAAACGTAAAGCAAAGTCTTCATCAGAATAGTCAACTAAATCATCTTTCCACAGACCTTCAATGATAACATGTGCCAAATGGCTCTGGCGCTCAGAAGATAAACTCATAATACTATTCCCTTTTCTTTAGCTAATCTCTTTTTTAATAATGGAAACATTTTATAACGCTGAAATGACCCAGGATTTTGCCTTTCAAGATCATCCATCATTTTGTTTACTTCTTCGTCTAGATCTTTTTCATGTAAAAAATCATTTTTAACTAACTCACTAGCCCGACTAAAAACTTTTTGCTCTTTATCTTTAAAAGTAACAACATTATGCTCTTTTAATTCGTCAAAAACTAACTTTACCATTCTTTGAATTTGTTTATCTGTCATCATCATGACTTATATGAAATGATTTTATTTCAGTCTTGTCAACATAGATTAAATCAATTCCACTAAATAAACCCCTAAATTCTAATTTAGTGAATTTAGCTATTTAAATCTAAATCTCATAAATGCAACTTAAATCAATTTGTCATTACTCTTTTTCAGAATAGGGCGTGCTGACATTTCATCTAGTTAGTAAAGAGACTAGATGACTCTAAGTTCGAGAAGAGATTTAACCGGAAGTGTGGCTAATGCCACGGTGAGGATTAACTTCTTAAGCTCAGCGAAGAAGGTAGGTTTAGCTAGGCACTTTAATGACTAGATGAAACGTCAACACGCTCTGAACTTAAGGCTGTATTCAACCTAATTACGATCTCATTGAACAAGTTCGGTTTACACCAAGAAGTTCATTGCAATGTATAGCTTTAATAAAATAAAAGGTAAATTTAAAATTGACTTCAAGAGCATAATAATATTTTTGACGATTTACTATTAAAATACTAAAATCACTGCTCACTTCTTAATTTATAGAGGTTTCATTGAACAAATTTTCATTTTTTAAATTTATATTATTTTTATTTTTTTTATTCACAATTATTTTTGTCTTTTGGCTTATAAAAATTAACCTCGAAATCGAAGAGAAAACTAAACAAGGGTGGTTTCCTCCAGCTATAGAGGTTTATGCCGAAGGGGAAACCATTTTCAAAGGCTCCACTATAACCAAAAAACAATTGCAAAATATATTACTTTCATCTCAATTTAGGCCAACAAGCTCATCAAATAAACACAATAAAACTTTTAAAATTATCTCAAAACCTGAATGTATTTTTAACATCAAGCCCTTACTTAGCAATAAACAAAGTCAAAATATTGATCTTACAGAAAGCTGTTTTCTAATAAGAATTAATAAAAAAAATAAAATCTTTATTACCTTAAATATTGCTGATCAAGTTTCAGAAATCTTCCTCAACACTAATAGCGTGAATCAGCTAGAACTCCCCTCTTTTTTAATTGCTCAATACTTTAAAGACAAACCTTACCTTAGAACTAACATTGATATCGGCGATACACCTTTACAGTGTTTAAATGCTATTACTGCCGTTGAAGACAATCAATTTCTAACTCACTCTGGTATTAGCCTCAGAGGCATTGCGCGAGCATTTATAAAAAACTTTAAAAGTCGATCAAACTCTGAAGGGGCCAGCACGATTACTCAACAGCTTATAAAAAATTATTTTTTATCACCGGAAAGAACTTATAAAAGAAAAATTAAAGAAATTTTTATGGCCATTTTACTTGAAGTAAAATCAACAAAAGATGAAATCTTGTCTAATTATTTAAACGTTATATATATGGGGCAAAGTGGCCCATTTCAGGTTCGTGGGTACGCCGCTGCGGCCAAATTTTATTTTCAAAAAAATATTTCTGATTTGAACTTACAAGAATGCGCTCTTATGGCTTCAATTGTAAACAGTCCTGGCCGCTTTAACCCTTT
>CALJPJ010000070.1 GCA_937980625.1 uncultured Bdellovibrionales bacterium | reverse complement strand
CCCATAGAATGACCAACTAAATTAATCTGATTCCAACCTAATTCGCTAATAATTTTTTTAAGATCATCAGCATAATCAAATGGGCTATAGCCACTTGTTGGCTTAAAAGACCTACCATGGCCACGTTGATCAAAAGTAAGGATTTGGAACTCAGCTTCAAAAGCCTTAGTGATTTTATTCCAGTTTACTCCTGCCCCCATCAAACCGTGTAGGAATACTAAATAATTCTCTGACCCAAAATTACCTGAAACTTTGTAATTAAAATTTTGTAAATAATCCATAATTCCTCTTAAATAACTCAGCTCTTATAAAGAACTTTGCCATTATGAAAGAAGAATGTCATTATTAGATTATATTATGACTAACTCTGAAACTCCCAATCTCTCCCCTAAATGGATCAACACCCATGCCCTTAAAGTGGTTGAAACTCTCCAAAGAAAAGGGTTCACCTCTTTTATAGTAGGAGGTTGCGTTAGGGATTTAATGCTTGGGATCATTCCCAAAGATTTTGACCTTGTCACTGAAGCTCGACCAAGACAAATAAAAAAAAATATTCATAACGCCTTTATTATTGGTAAACGGTTTAGGCTCGTATTAGTCAAGCGTGGTGAGCTACAAATTGAAGTGGCCACCTTTAGACGAAACAAAAAAGATAGCGATATTGATGTGATTGGAGAGGATGGAGAACCAATTAAAAAGGGTGATAATTACTTTGGCTCTCCACAAGAAGATGCTGAGCGGCGAGACTTTACCATTAATGCTCTTTTTTATGACCCTAGCTCTGGGGATGTTACAGATTATAGTACTGGTTTAAAGGATCTTAATGACCGTATTATTAGAATTATTGGCAACCCTGATATTAGAATCGAAGAAGACCCCATTAGAATATTTAGAGCCATACGCTTAGCCCATAAATTAAAATTTACTATCGAACATAAATTTAAAAAGTCAATATCAGCAAATGCGCAAATGATCGCTAACTCAGTACTACCTCGCCGCAGGGAAGAGTTTTTGAAGCTATTAAAACTAAAAAACCCATCAGCGGCTTTTGTAGAGGCTAAAGATCTTGGTATATTAAAGCATATTGCCCCAATCATTGACCAGGCTCTGGAAAGCAATGAGTTTATTTTACGCCTAAGAGAAAAACCAGAGTGTCTTAACCATCAATCGACAACCCAACTATTTTCATTTTTAATTTGGGCTTATTATCGTAGCCAAGTTAATCCCGACCCCAAGGTTAAATGTAAATCTAAAAACTTACTTGAAGACCCTAAACTTAAAAGTCTTATGCGCGATGAGCTAGGAATGTTTAATTATGAACAGTCCATTTGCTGTAAGGCCCTTCAGCAACAAGCAGAACTCAGTGAAATTGTAACTTACCCTAAAGATAAGCTAAAAGTGTATACTCAAAAAGATAGCTACCCAACGGCTTTAATGTACGCCAAGCTCGACGTAAGCTTAACAGCTAAAGAGTTTAGTTTTTTACAAAAGTTTATTGTTAACGCCTCCTCATAAGTAAACTTGTTGCTCAAACCGACCAGTAAACGCCTCAATTTTGTTATTTGATTTCAGAACATTATGAGCATCAAGCCTCAAAAACGACTAAAGCCTAGCCATATTAAAATCAACGTCAGTTTAATTTGCTAACGCAGTATGAGTCTAAATACTAGACCTTTATCAAGCAGTAGTTTAAAATAATTTTATAAATTAAGTCATTGTGACGATAATATAAGTATAACAAAGGATTTTTTATGAGCCCATCATTTTGGCAAATTTTAATAGTCGCGGCAATAGTACTTGTCATATTTGGCCCTAAAAGGATTCCAGAAATTGGAAAATCTTTAGGTAAAGCCATTAGAGGATTTAAAAGCGGCATTAGTACAGACGATGAAATTGACGTAACAACTACTGCTGAAAAAAAAGAACAAATTAATAACGACAAAAAAAGTTAAGTCTAAATTTTTTTGAATAATTATTTTTAAATTAACTTGTGGCTATTTATTTTTTTTGGGACATACCAAATAGATATTGACCGTCGTTAGATAACATTGGCAATTTTAAGTTATGATAAGTATAAATAAGACGAATCTCCCCAATTTTTTCATCACCGATAGTTTTTTATTATATGTATAATCTTAAATTTAAACTCTTCTATTTTAATTCCCAAGATTATATGTAGCCACAGTCACAGTCACAGGAAGACTTAGCACTCTACTATATCCAGATAACAAATCTTTCTAGCATCACTTCCGCTCAGTCAAGATTTTTCAGTTCATTTATCATTTCGTACTCAAATATCAAATAGCAATAGCTAAAATACTCTTAACCAAACAACTCCGCAGCCAACATAGTTATAACTGAGTACTTTAAAAACTTTTAGCAGCTGCAACTATACTTTTTGAGTCTATGCCATGCTTTTGATATAGCTCAATCGCGCTGTATGCGCTTTGGCCATACTCACCCTTAACACCTAAAGATTTTAATTTAAATGCAATATTATTCATAGATAAGTTATGGCACAAAATTGAACCCATACCTGCATTTAGTTGATGGTCTTCAACAGTAATTAATTGATTATTACTTTTACTTAAGCACTCAGATAATAATTTAGTATCTGGGTTGTTAATAATCAGAGGGTTAACAACAATGGCACCAATTGAATCTTGTTTTAAATCATTGGCAGCTAGTAAAGCTTGATGTAACAAAGGGCCCGCTGCCACAATTGTAACCGCTTTTTCAAAGTCATTTGAGTTATCTAATACAATTTGCGACTGACCAAGACTAGGTTTGTCTGGGGTAACTGTTGGTACAAATGTTTCTCTACCTAGAAAAAATATATAAGTGGGAGGAGTAGTCCCAGCACTTCTTTGCTTTGTAAAGTCATCTATAGCCAATGAGATGAGCTCTTCAGCATCTTGACTGGTAGCCAAACTATAAACTTTAGTGTTTGGCAATGAACTCGTCATAGAAAAATAAGTTAAAGCCTGGTGACTGGCTCCGTCAGCAGCATCTTGAAACCCAGCATGAGAAAATATGGCTATCATTGGAGCTTGAGACAAATTAGCCATTAAAAAGGGTAAGGCCCCTTTAGTTACACCAAACTGTGAAAAAGTATCAACAATAGGTACAAACCCAGCCTTTGATAATCCAGCAGCTACACTCACCATATTAGACTCAGCCACTCCCACATCAATAAAACTATCAGGAAACTCTTTTTGAAAAGCAGCTAGCCCAGTAGAGCCTGGTAAATCACTGGTCACTGAAACAATTGGTGAACCTGTTTTTCGCTTGTTAATTAAAGCTTTGGCTACGCCCACTTGAACCTTTTCTTTTTTCGTAGCGCTTGTAGATTTAACTTTATTATTTTGTTGCTCAATTAATTCATTTTGCCAATTTATAAAATCGCTGGGAACTGGTTCATCGCCATATATTTCTTCGATAAAAAGTTTAAGATCTTCAGCCTTTTTAAGTGGAAAACCATGTCCACCTGAAGCAGCAGTCTCAGTGCTTTTTACTCCATAACCTTTTATTGTGTGAGCCCAAATAGCTACTGGCTTATTTGGGTTTTTCTTCACTTTACTAATTACAGTTTCAAAAGTAGTTACACATTTTTGTAAATCATGCCCCTCTTTTAACTCCACCACATCCCAACCTAATGCTTGCAGTGATGCGAATGTATTTTTCATAGAAAAACTTTGCTCATCAATACGACCAGACAGTTTAGTATTATTATCACTAATGACCATAACAAATGGTGCCATTTGACCTTTTGCTGCCAAGCCAGGAATTGCAGCAAAGGCCTCTTTAGCCTCCCCTTCCATAGATGCTCCATCAGATATTGTCGTCACAGTCACTCTGTTCGTACCAGATAAGCCATCTGCCAGCGCTAAGCCTTGAGCCTGAGAAATACTAGAGCCCAACGGGCCATTACTTAAGTAAACACCTTGCGGAAACAAATGAGACTCACCATGACCAGTTAATGGGCTTTTAATTGAACGAAAGCCTTTCAAGCTTTGCAGGTTTAAGTCTGCAAAACCATGATTCGCTTTTAAAGCATATAGTACATTTTCGCAGTGACCAGCATCATTTATTAAGTGAAAGTCTTCATACCAGTCCTTGTTATTTTTAATCGCCTCATTAAAAGCATAGCCATAAATAGCAGATACTATCTCTGAAAATGCTGAGGGCCCGCCCCAGTGGGAGGCTGCTCCTCCCATTGTGGCCTGCATATCCATTAAAGCAACCATAGCACGTAACGCTTTAGGGTCTGAAAAGTTGATTTTTTCACCAGAAGCCAAACTCACTTGAGTAAAATATAAAAGCTCACCAGATGGGTTTCCAGCAAGTGGCACTTTCATCTTGAATGGTATTAAGTTACTCATGACATCTCCTTAGCTTGGGTTTTAGTCATACAAATGGCCAAGCGTTAATTTATTGCCAACAGAAAAGGGCTGAGCAATAATGTAATATTACAAATTAGTCGCACACAATTTTAGTAACATAGTTTAATTTCTCTCTCTATTTGAAATATTAGAATTGTGTTATTTACCAGCGTCACACAGTATAATTGCGTATAATTGTTGAATACTCATATTAATTTTAATACTCTACGATACATGAACATTAAAAAATTACCAAAAGTAGAGCTCCATCGTCACCTAGAATTATCCGTTCGACATTCAACAATCAAAGCCCTTGCACCGCAAATAGGTATTAATGTTGATGATCCTAAGGATTTTGCAAAGTACTTTTTAATTACTGAACCCATGAAAGATCTAGGTTCAGTACTAAATAAGTTTTTAGACACGCAAAAGCTATTTAAGACTGTGGATATCATTGAACAAATTAGCTATGAAATCTGTGAAGATGCGCACAATGAAGGAATTAAAGTTCTTGAACTGCGCTATGCACCTACATTTCTTGTTTTAGGACATGACCATATTAGTTTTGAACAAGCTCATTTAGCTATTGTCCGGGGAATAAAAAAAGCTGAAAAACAATTTAATATGGCTGTTGGCCTTTTATGTATTATTCAACGCATTTCTCCCTTAAATATTGCGGAGTCTGTCACTGACTTTGCTATTGAACATAAAGATACTTTTATTGGGCTTGATCTCGCAGATAACGAAGAAGGCTTTGATTCTAAACCCTTTTCTAGCTTTTTTCTCAGAGCTAAAAAAGCTGGCTTGGGTATAACTGTACATGCTGGTGAGTCCGACGTACCCAATGCACCAAGGTATATTCTTGAAGCCATTGAACACTTAGGAGCCACTCGCATTGGCCACGGAGTGCAATGTTTTAGAGATGAAAACGTTATTCAATATCTCATTGACCATCAAATTCCTTTAGAGCTTTGCCCAACTAGTAATTGGTTAACTGGTGCTATAAAAGATAAAAACAATCACCCATTTAAAAGTTTAATGGACAAAGGGGTACTAACAACAATTAACTCTGACGATCCTGGAATTTTTAATATTGATTTGACTCACGAGTATGAGCTTTTAATGTCAAAGTATGGCTTAACAGAAAAAGATTTTAAGTACTGCAATGATATTGCTTTGAAATGTAGCTTTATTTCTGAGGAAAAAAAGAAAGCTGCTTGGAGTGTATAAGCCCAAACAGCCCTTAGTAATTATTTAGTGTAATGCTTTTACCGATACTCTTTCTGTATCAGACTCCATGTCTGTTACGTATACAACTTCATAACCTCTAGTTGCATCCGAAACTACATATGTTACAGTTTTAGAACCTGGAATGCTTACCATATTTCTAAAATCAGGAATCACAACATAGCAATCAGACCCAATTTCTTGCATCATTATACTTTTTACAGTACCAACCAACTCTTCTCCAGTAATCACTTCGACTTCAGCGCTGCTTAACTGATCATACAAAGTCCTAAAGTCGTCAAAAGCACAAGTTTTCACTTGAGTTCTTGAGTCGCCATAATCAGCAATATCATAAGCTAAAGACATAGATGAAGATAATAAAACTACAATTAATAACATCATTTTTTTCATAATTTATCCTTTTTATTTATTGTTATTTAAAATTTCAAATAGATACTAAAAATTGAATTTTAGTATCTACTTAGTTTTTAATTATATATACGCTACGTAGAGCTTCCTTAAAATAAATAAACAGCCACCAAGCATTGATTACAGGACTGTAAAAAGTTTTTACAGCAATAAGCCCTCCTTAATGTCTTCTCGTTAAAGTCTATTAATAAGAATAATTTCACTAAAAATTTAGATTATTTTTTTAATTTTTTTGAAAACCAAGAGAGAAACTAAACCGGTAACAGAGATATAAAACCCTACTTTTAAAAGGCTACTTAAAGTCACCCAATTAGTCTGTTCAACATTCACAAAATTAGATAAACCTAATAAAACCATGCCATAGCCAAAGCGACCAATTAAACTATTTATAGACATAAAAGTGGCACGCTCGCTGTCTTTAATTAATGGAGAAATTTCTGCCACAATAGGTGACCTAGATATAGCTGACGGGATAGAACGCATCAAAATCAAAAATAAAACCCAGCTAGACAAAAAATAGCTCATACCAAATAAAATTAAAGTAATTAAAATAAAAGTCAAAATTATTACATTCGTAAAACCAATTTTATTTTTTAAGGTTATACTACTACCAGCAAAAAACGAAGCTATAAAAATAGCTAGTGAAGCAACGGCACCTGTAAAAAGTGGTGTTTCATTAAAGTTAGCATTTTTAAAAATATCTAATAGATCAATATATTTTTGAAAATACTCATATGGAAAATGAGTACAAATGGTAAAAAAGAAAATAAAAATGGTGACCCACAATAACTTAGGAACCTTCCAATAGTTAAAGCAAAGTTGGATTTGAGATAAAAAACCAACTTTGCTTTTTTTATTCACACTAACTTCTTTAAACTGCAAAACCAACAATAAAGCCATCACAGATAGTACAAAGCTTAAACCATAACCATACTCAATGGCATAAATACCTAAAAAGCCAGCCATAAGTTGCGAAAAAGCCCTGAACCACATGGACTTTTTCATTAGCGAGGCCTCCATTTGTCCGTAGTTGTTCTTGTGCTTGGTTAACTTTACTGACTCATAGTAAAAGGACTGATCGGTTCCTGATACAAAAGCAAAAGAAAAGGCAAAACAAACTTGGGCCAATGACAATACTGCAAAATTATCACCCCAGAAGAATAATGCATATGTTAAAGCCTGAAATACTGTGGCAATTACTAAGGTTGGCTTTCGGCCAATTCGGTCAGAAAAATAGCCAGATGGCACCTCTAAAACAACAACAGCTAAATAGTATATGGCTTCAAGCTGTAATACTTGCTCAATAGGTAGATGTTTTAAAAAATATAAGAAAAATATTGAAGCCCAAGCATAAGACCTGAATAAGATAAAAAATAAAGGGTATAGTTTTAGGTTTTTATTAATATCACTTATAGATAACTCTTTCATAACTATTTTTTACAAATAAAACTTGGTTTAACTTTCCAAGAAGGCTCACACATACTCAACCACTGGCCCTCAAAATAATGTGCATAAGAAAACACCCAGGTTACACTGGTAATACTTTTAATTAGTTTAACTTTGTCAGGGTAAACATCTGGTTGTACGCCATTAACATAAAAGCACCAACCATAGGCCCTCATCTCAGAGCGAGAAACTAACTCTAAAGCAGCCTGGCCAACCGGCGTATTATTTATACTGTCTACTTTGGTTTCGTCACCAATATAGTCAATATTATTTTTAGTTAGGGTGCTTATAGTTAAATCACCAATATTTTTATAATTTATATTTGTTAAAGTTGTATTTAAATATGGCTTTTGCTCGCAGGGTCCAACAACTTGAAATGAGATTTCAGCAATAGAAAAAGTAGACAGAAAAATTATTAACAAAAAAGTTATTACGCGGACCATACTATCTCCCATAAACTATTTATCCAAATTTACCTTTGGTTCTATAGTATTTTGTAGACTTGTCTACCATTAAGGGCTTTCAATTCTACAAAAGAACATTCTGTTAAAAAAAATACCTGTAATTACAGATGCTTAAGTAGCTTATTTTCTACTCATCTCGTCGAAAATAAATTTATCAAATTTCTTTTTCGCTGAATAAAATACGACCTTCACAAGGTTGAGCTTCGGGGTACTCTTTAACTATATTCATTGTCCTCTCTTTTAATGATGGATGAGTTGACAAGTTATTTTGCAAAAATTCCCCTAAGGTTTTTAATTTTTGATCAAATAGAGTCTCTGTACTATTTTTATTTTCAAAGCTTTGGTCACCTTTATCTTTATCTACAATAGTTTCAACTGCATTGTGCAAACGAGTGTTATAATGATCATGTAGTTTATCCATTGCTTCAACAAAGCAAAGTGGGGATATATTATTTTCTTTTAGTTTTGTTATAGCGTATCTATCTGCCTCACGCTCAAAGTCTCTTGAGTGGCTATGTGAATATAATAAGGCACCAAACTGCATCATATTATCAGCAGCGCCAGGTAAGTCTCCCAAATAAGCTAATGTCACTAAGAATATAAAGGAGTCTTTAACCATGGTAGAAAGTAAGTGACGCTCATTAATATGGCCAGCTTCATGAAAAGCTATGGCTAATATATATTTATCATTGTTCATTAACTTTATGATTTCATCAGTAAAAAATATTTGTTTTCCAGCTAAGGCAAAAGCATTAGCACTCGCCCGATTACCTTTTCTAAAGTTAACATTAACATCATCAATGTTATATTTTTTAAACAACTTTAATACTTGCTCTTTAATTGTGTTATCTAAATTGCTTTTATCGAACAAAACTAAATCTAATTGATTTGTAATTTTATTATCTAAAAAATTTGTTAATTTTATTGGCACTAGCTTAGCTATTTCTCGACTTGCTGAAGGAATTATAAATTTAAAAGTACAAAATAAGATAAAGATTGATAATATAAAAGCTATGGCAAAATATTTAATTTTATTTTCTATAAAAAAAGGCGAGTAGGCTTTCAATAAACCCAATTGGGTTATAACTTTAATACTGCTAGGATTATTTTCAACCTCTAAGCAGCTACCATCCGGTAGCTTAATTTCAATTGGTACGCCAGCAAGAACTGAAGGCGCTACACAATCACTCACATTAAACCTAAGCTCTTCACCACTTTCAATTATTAAAATGAGTATTTGTTGGCCGGTGCTTTTTACATCAACATCATAAGTTTTAGATGAGCCATATTTAAAATATATTGCTTTTAATATCAAAATTTTATAAGCCTAATTCAAAGTCAAAATCAAACGCATCAACCACTTCTTCACCTAAAGCACTAATATTAGACTCAGCATCAGAAGTAAACTTGTCAAAATCATCAATTTTGATTCCTCTATTCTCAATTAAATACTTTTTAGACCTCATCTTAGCCCAAGGGAAAAAGAGACCCAAAGTTAATATAACCCCTATAGCATTGACAAAACTAATTTTAAAATACTCTAAAAACTTTAGTTTTGATTTAGTCTCATGATTAGGAGATAAGGTTAATCTGTTCCAGATATAATTTTTCACCAAGTACAGACCATAAATGACAATAGCGAACATGCCCAAATATAGAGGTAATATCATCGTTACTGCGGCACTTGTTGCAAAAATAGAACTTTCCGCTGCACCATTAAAAGCTTTAATAGCAAAAGTAATTAAAAATACCAAAACGACAAATGTAACAATTAAACCAATATACCTAACAATTACAGGGAAGAAAGCTATCGTTTTAAACTCTTTATCCGAACTATTTAAACTTAATTTATTGCCACCATAATAGGAGTTACTATAAAAATATTTTAAAACTCGATTATAAAAATTAGGTAATATTACTATACTATAAATTACTATAAAAGTAATTGCTAAACCAAAAAATAAAGATCCCACAGTTTTCCATGAGCCCATAGCCCCAGGGTTTGCTTTAAACTGCTCGATAAAATACATGGCTACCAAATTAAATATTAAATATAAAAATATAGGAATCATATATTTAAACCATAAACTATAGGCCTCTGCAATTTTTCCTCGAAACGAAAATCTAATATTACGATAACTTGTATTTGCTAGTCTAAACTTTAGAGATTTTACAAAAATAAATGGCATTAAAAAAAATATTAAAACAATACCAATAAAAGTCACATACAAACTTATTGAGGCTCCAAACAAATAGATAACTCCAAGAAACGCTGCTATTATTCGTCCTTTTAAAATAGGAATCGGCTCACCATGAAAGCCAAACCTAGCCCCCTCAAGCTCTGTTGCCCCAAACATATACTTTAATGTTCTTACCTTAGCCCAAGCAGAGTATATTCCGCAAGTGACGACTGTTAACAGAACATTTACAATCCAGATTCTAAAAAATTCACTACCAAAACCATGAAATGTTGGAAATTGAGTTATCTGCTTACTAGCTACGACTGGTGACTGCTCCATAAGATTCCTTACATAAATAAATACGACTAAAAATTAATAATTTTAGTTTAGAGTTAATGCTCTACAATTATCACTACTTAGTCAAAACTAATGTTACCCAACTGAAAAAAAGTAAATTGACATATAGTACTTATTAAGAGCTAAATGGTTAATTTAATTATTCAAACCTAATGGTTTTTTTAAAATAATTAACATAAACCTGTCATTCGCAGTACTGTTTAATAACACATATTAAATCTCGATATATTAAACTAACTTCATTCACGGGATGGTCGTATTATGAAAAATTTAACTCTAGTTATAATAATATTTTTTAATTTAAATACTTTTGCAGAGATTCTTATTCACAAGCCGAATGAAATAAAAAAAATAGATGCTGCAAAAGAAAAAAAATCTATTCAACCAAAAGCTATTAAACCTAAACTTAATCGCAACAATAAACCGATCAGTATTAGTGAAAAACAAGTAACCACCAAAAAAAAGACAATTGATCGTAACTATATTTCGTTTAAAAAAATTAATAAAGCTAGAGTTATTTCTGAAAACATTAGTCGTTTTCTAAATGCCATGAGAATACCCTATAAAAAAATCAGCCTATTAGATCCACAAATGTCTCCAGAATATGTATTAGACTTGAGCTTACCTCTTATATTAGATCAAATTCAGTCTTACAAAGAAGAGTTGAGTTGGAACCTCGACGTCGCATTAGATTATGCCAACTGCCAAAGAGATTGCAAAAAAATACTAATTAACCTCACAGATTTAGATGATAACAAAAGTGCTGTTATACAGCTTATAAACAGTGTTTCAACTTATATTATTTCTGCTAATGAAATGTATGACCTACGTGTTCAAACTGAAAAAATAAAATATTTAAAGGAGGAATATAATTGGCTTGTTGGTATTGAAAGAGATTTGAGTAAAATAAAAAATACACATGTCATAAATAACTGTGACCCAACCACAGATATATGTACTAAATTTTTGGAAATTAGTAGTGACACTAATTAAAAAAATTTGTTTTATAATCTATATCTCTAGCAGCATTTTCAATATTAATCGACTTTGCTGATAAAAATTTTATTTTAGCTCCTTGGTCACCTTTAAGGTCAAGAAGATGTTTTAAGTCCTTATTAATAAAAAATACTGGAGGGCCAATTGTGTTTGTAAAATTTGAAAATATTGTTTCACCACGCTCACCCGCAGTCATTATTTTTTGATAATCACTTGCGGTTACAAAAGGTATGTCAGCAAAAGTTAATAATAGATTTGACTTAAGACTTAATGCCTTTTGTGCCGCTAATATAATAGATGAACTAATACCAAGCTTATAATTATTGTTTAAACATATATGTAAACTCTTATACTTAGTTAATGAGCTCTTTAACTGATCGGCGTTAGCTCCTGTAACTACAAATGTTTCTAAGTTTAATTCTGATACAGCATCAATCACCCAGTGAATCATAGGGCGACCATTAATTATTGAAACTTGCTTACAAACACCAAATCTTTTTGACTGCCCTGCTGCTAAAATAAAAACTATAGTTTTACTAATTTTGGGGTCCATAAAACCTTTTTTGTAAGTCTGAAAAAATAGACATAGCAATGGCTAACTCACCTTTGCCAAAACCTGGCTCTCCTAGAGGCCCATGAATATTTTTTAAATCATTATCAGAAAAATGTAATGAATATAATTTATTTAAATCTGCTATCATTTGTTTTTTTCTTTTTTGTGGGCCAAGAATACCAATGTATGCTGGCACTATGTCTACTAATTTTTTAAGTACTTCTAGGTCAGTAGGAAAATTATGTGACATTAATAAAAATACAGTTCTACTAGGGTAAATGATGTTAAAGTTATTTTCTGTTGATAATTTTTTAATATTCCAACCTTGTTCGATTCTTTGTTGATATAAACTCAACTGGCTCGTGTAAAATTGATAATGCCAGCCAAAACTTTGCAACATTTCATAAATGGGCTCCATATCTGGACCAGCTCCAATAATATTCAACCATAGTTGCTGATCAACCGGAAAATTATTCACATGAGTCAATACAGATTCATATGATAGTTTCTGAAACTCAATGGTTAAGCGTCCTTGACATCCAGTAGCAAACCCCAACAAGCGATCATAGTCTCCATTCGTATCAAAATGATGTATTTCAGTATGTTTTTTCATACTCAAGGCGATTCGAATGATCTCACCTTCAAGACAGCCCCCACTAATTAAACCAATTGATTCTCCTTTAAATGTAATAATTTTTTGAGCACCAACGCTACGATAACTTGAGCCTTCTTTTTTAATTAAGGTGGCAACAATCAAATGACTCTCAAATTTATTATTTAATAAAAATGATTTAAAAGCTTTATAGTCTCGCACTACACTTCCTAACTAATACTTAAAGGTAAAGTACGTATACGCTGACCTGTAGCTACAAATATGGCATTGGCCACTGCTGCAGCTATTGGTGGTAAGCCTGGCTCGCCGACCCCAGTCGGTGATTCACTGGAGTCAATAATCTCAACTTCAATCGAAGGAGCGTCTGACATTCTGAGTACAGGGTAATCATGAAAGTTGGTTTGTGTAACCGCCCCATTATCAATGTCAATTTTTCCATATAAAGCAG
>CALJPJ010000069.1 GCA_937980625.1 uncultured Bdellovibrionales bacterium | reverse complement strand
GTTTCTTGTCGGTATCGTATAAAGATTCAAACTCACTCCTTAAAAAATACATTATATCATCGATAGTCATTTCAGATTCTGATGTATTTTTAGCGATTATTTTAATAGATAAAGAATCCACAGATCGTCCGGATTTAATTTCAGTGTATTCAAAGTAAACATCGCACTCTCCACGATCATACATAGATTTGAGCTCTTTGTAAGCAACGTCAATTACTTTTAATTTCAAGGAGGCATATCTGGAGTATTTTTTTTCAAGCTTAAGTTTAAATCTTAAATCTTCTATCGTAATCCGTAAACCACCAGCATTCTTGTATTGGCAGCAATACTCATAAAATCTTTGAGAATATTCTGATCTCAAGGACATAGCTATCGTTAAATTGTAAGCAGTATAGTTTTTAGCCAATTCCACAAATTTAGCGACCATATCTCTATCTACGGTTATTTGCCAAGTGGAGTCTTTCTTTCGGTGCTTAGCTTTATTTATTATACTAACTACCATCCATTCGTTTTCGTCGTTAAATTCGTAGAATTTAGTAATTAGCTTTTTTACGGAACTTTGCACTTGATTGTAGTTATGACTAGCTTTAGACAACTGTTCGTGAGATAAATCAAGCACAAGATCCCCAAAGAGATCTTTATTAGCTCCAATCATTTTACTTCTAATCTCATTTATTATTAGATAAATAATACGTTTCTCAACCACAGTAAATTCATATCGAGCCTGTGTGATTCTATTATCTTGATAAAGCACTCCTTTTTGCATCATAACAAAACAAATGTAACCAAAATATATTACGGTTACAAAGTTAGGTTACAAATTACGACAATTAGTTACATTCGCACGACAATTAGTTACATTCGACGACAATTAGTTACATTCAACTCTCGGAAGCGTTATAAACAAAGGGATTGAAGCACCTTAAAAACAGTACTAAAACATACAAAAACTACTAAAGTAAAAAAGAGACTAAATTCAGAAGAGTTTTTAAGGAAAATTTCTAGGGAAATTTTGGAGCTCGAAACTTCTGAAGCTGTCTTCGGGATTTCCTCCCGAACCCTCCTTGAAAAAACAAAAGGGAAAAGAAAGTGTGTTTGTAAATAGGCAAACTGGCGCCGAAATCCACCTAAAACAAGACGATACAAGCCTTTTATTCATCAACACCTGTATACGTGAGCAATTTACATTAAACGCTCTTAAAACCGCTTAAAATAGATTTTATTTCTTCAGTAGCTAATTCCAAAGCACCGGACGTTTCAAATCCATTTTTGGAATGTTTCGAGACACTTTCTGAAAAAAGAGAAGAATAGTGCTCAATTTTAGAAGAATCTCCTGACACACTTGTTTCATTCATTAAGTCTTCCACTATTTCTCTGTAATCAAACATATTATATTTTTTAAAGGTTATTATTTCAAATTTACTCCGGTGGGGGAGGGGCTCTAAAATATTAAAACAATTTAATAGCAAGTTATGTAAATGCGCCCGCATTTACTCGAAAATGAATTTCGAACTTGCTTTCTCCAGGCTTTGCCTTTTGAAAGAATAAAATGTTCGGAACTCACATTTTTTTTTAAGCTAAAACTCTTGACGAATAAAATATTTCACAAAAAGAGTAACAGATTTATATCTTTAGTTGTTATGAATTTAGAAGGCTCATCTCTACTGTCCTTTTAAAAAGTGTTTACTCTTTTTAAATTTGATATATAATAGAGAGAGTCACTCTAAAAATGAGTGTATTAATAAAAATATTAATTTTAAAAAATGGCAGAAGCTATAGTTTTTATGGTGCTTCTTTTATTGTTGTTAAGGCAATAAAAGAGGGCATCTATAAGTAGGAAGTGATGCGGGACGCATCACGCCTACGTTGTTCAAAAAAACCTCTCTGCTTTGGAAGGTCCGAGGGGTTTTATTACACAAATATAACAATGATTGTTGTACAGGCACAGGAGGATTACTGATTATTTTTCCCTTTTGTTTTCTAAAGAAACGTCTTTTATGAAAAGAAATATGAATTACTACGAAGACCCGAAATGGATAGGTCAAGGAATGCTTTATGGATCAGTATTAATTGTAATTATTATGCTTATAAAATGGCTATTTAGTTTTCGAGTCCTTTCTCTTTAGCTTCAATATAATTTCTTTGAACAGCTATTTCTAGAATTTTTTCAATTTGTAAGTCTTTCTTGAGACTAGATTTTCTGTGGTAGTCAAGTTCCTTAATGACCGTAGAAATATGCTCTTTAAGCATAGGGTATTCTGCGAGTCTTTTATAAAGTTCATCGTATTCTGTTTGAGTAAATTCTTGCACGACAATAGCGTCGTCAGATGCCTCAATATTGTCGTCAGATTGTAATAAAGGGATGACGGATTCATCTACTAAATATTTGCCTTTATCAATAGAAACAAGGTCTTTAACCCTTCTCTGTAATTGGCGCACGCTGTCGCCAGTTTGTCGAGATATTTCAGAAATAGTATATTTTTTACCCATTTTTCAAGTACTCTTCATTAATGATAAACCTCATGTATTTGGCTCTTTCTTTCTTTGGAATATTAGCTTTAACGTATAGCAATTTTTGATAACAATGTTTCATCAATTCAGGATCTATAATTAATTCCCCCATAACCTTAGAAACAAACTTCTTATTAGTAGGTTTCTTGTCGGTATCGTATAAAGATTCAAACTCACTCCTTAAAAAATACATTATATCATCGATAGTCATTTCAGATTCTGATGTATTTTTAGCGATTATTTTAATAGATAAAGAATCCACAGATCGTCCGGATTTAATTT
>CALJPJ010000068.1 GCA_937980625.1 uncultured Bdellovibrionales bacterium | reverse complement strand
GGTAAAGCTAAACCAAAAAACTCTTAAAAAAACCTTTATTAAGCGGTTTAAAATAGATATTAATGAAGGTGAAAGAGTTAAAATAAAATCTATTCAATTTGGTGGACGATATACAACCGCAAGCAAAGTTTATGAAGAGTTTTTAATAGCAAATAGTCCGCAACCATTAAACGACAAAGTTTACACTCCAGAAAGCCTGGAAAAGGGAATAAACAACCTAATTATTGATATGAAAAACGGTGGTTTTTTACATGCTAAACATATTTCTACCAGAGTTAAATATATAAAAAAATATGCTATTGAAGTGACAATCATTATTAACGAAGGGCCCAAAACAGTAGTCAATAATATTGATATTTCTGGCAATAAAATTATAACTAATGAGGAAATTTTAAGTCAAATTGGACTAAGAAAAGGCAAACAACTTAACCTTAAACTATTTGAGAGCTCCTTGAGTAATATCTCTAAGTATTATTACTCCCTTGGCTTTCTTGAAATGAAATTTCCAAAGAACAATCAATATATAAATTATTTTAAAAATAATACTCAAGCAAACTTAAACTATAAAATAATTGAAGGTCCACAAATTAGAATCAAAAAAATTATTATTGAAGGTAACGACTTCACTGATGACTATGTTGTATTAAGAGAGATTCAACTTAAAGAGAATGATATTTTATCAGCTGACCGCATTGTCCGCGCACAAACCAGCCTAACAAAACTTGGACTATTTACATCAGTTGATATTCGTACATCTGACCCCAACACTAATATCGCCAACCGCGACTTGTTAATTACATTGAGTGAAAGAAAGCCTGGCTTATTAAAAGTTGGTATTGGTGCTCACAACGAACGTGGGTTTAATTTAAGAGGTTATACCGGAGTTTCTTATAATAATCTCTTTGGAACAGCTCGTGCCATTGCAGCTAGAATAGATACGGAAACTCGATTTGAGGACAAAGATTTTTTAGATCAGGTTTGGAAAATCTCAGGTAATTACGTAGAACCGTACATATTTAATACCTTAACACGAGGTCGTGTTTGGACTGAAATCGAACGTGATTTATCTGGAAGCGGCTCAACTCTAAAGTCAAACTTAAACCGTAGAATTGGTTTTTTACTTGAAAAAGATCTATCTAAGAACTTAAAAGGTATTTGGAATATCTGGTCATTGGACTCTCAATCACAAACTTTAGAGACTACCCGAGAAAAAGATCGAGTGGATGTGGCAAGTATTGGTCCTACTCTCACTTTCGACTCTCGTGATAATCCCTTTTTACCCAATAGAGGAATTTACTCACAAATAGATCTTCTGTACTCCACCCCTTTACTAGGAGCCTCAGATGAAGCCCATTTTCTAAAAGCAGAAGCCAACTTTACTACCTACTTTAAACTTTTTACTCCACGAATTATTTGGGCCAACTCGTTACGAGCAGGTTACACCACTAAAATTGGCGACCTTACTGGCGGAGGTATACCTGAAAGTTACCTATTTATTTTAGGTGGCCACTCAACAGTTCGAGGTTATGGTGGTAAAAGTGATGTTGATAGAATTCCTAGTAGTTTCGAGATTGATCGTACGGAACAAGTTATAGATGCTCAATATGCTAGCTATGGCCTATTAAAAACTGAATTGCGTTTTTCAGTGTATGGTAACTTTGGAATTGTTCTTTTTTGGGATGCCGCCAGAGTAGATGTTGATGGCGCTATTAAAACTGACAGTGACGGCAATGAATATAACCCATTCAGACACTCCTATGGTATTGGCTTACGCTATAATACACCACTAGGCCCCTTTGTTATTGATTATGGTATAAAAGCTAATCGAGAGTTTGGCGACCAAGAAGAAAGTGGTCGTTTACATATTTCTATTGGAACTTTCTAGGTTTTAAACTGCTATGTAGAAATAATTAGAGCCCAACAGCTTTAAGTTGGCCAGTTCAGTTTAACAATAATGTAGATATTTCAAATTCATACTATTTACAAACAATACCTGGTATTTAAATTTAAAGGCAGAAAATACATATAACAGGGGTAAAACTAAGTGAAACCTATAAGTTTATTAAAAGTAGTGACAATATTTATAACTCTTAACTTCTCAGCGCTTTGTTTTAGCTATACAATTCATGATTATGTGAAGACATTAAATCAAAATAATGTCACTGAAATTGATGACGCCATTTCACTATTACCTTTAAGCCTTAGAACTTATTTTTCAATTGTACACACCGGGAATGGACTGCGAGGAACATCACCATTGGAGCCTGCCATAATTAGTTTTGCCCCTGATGGATCATTTTTTGTCAATGTGGGAAGTAAAAATCAAGCCGAAGGCAATGTCATTGAAATACTTCAGTTTAATAAAGACAAACGAAACATAGAGCTGTACTCTTTGAGCTTCCCGCTAAAGAAAAACTCAAAGGGGTTAATTCCAATACCTAAAGTAAACCCTCCAAGATGTTTAAAGTGCCATGGAGAAAAGCCTAATGCTCTATGGGGAAACTACAATCAATGGCATGGTTTTTATGGAAATAGACACGACGATAGACTTCGCAATGATAACATAGATAATTTCATAAAATTTAAAGAGGTCGCAAAAAATACTTCACCCTATATGTATTTCAACTTTGATGAGTCTAACCCGACGAGTCCATTTCAGAGTTACAGTAAACCCAGCTTTCAGATAACAAATCGCCCTAATACTCATGGAGGATATCTTGTTAGTCGAATAAACGCTATAAAAATGGCTAAACAAATTGAAAGCTCTCCACTATACGAAAGAAATAAAGTGGAAATCATTGAAGCTCTAATGTGTATAAACAGCTTTGATCTATATAAAGCAGAAGACTTACTTAAAAGAGTTGGACTGTCTGAGATTGATATTCAACAGCTCCAACAAGATGGGTCAAACACCACAAATGGACTGATTGGCTTTGATCTATACAGCCGCTTAAATAATAGTGATAAACTAAAAATAAAAAGAGAAATAAAATCTACAACTTTCCTCAGATACGTAACCGGTATAATCACTAAATCTAAACATGATCAAAAGCACTCTTTATTACCAAAAGCCGCAGACTATAAGTTATATCACTTAATAGATAAAATATTATCAATTCCAGACCTTTCTAATTCGAACTATCACGGATGCACCATGCCTTGGGTAAATAGTATTAGTTTAGATTATTAAGCTATAAATATTGAAACTGTTAATGAGTAAAGTACGGCAGTAAAACTTGTTAGCTTTGTTAAGTAAATGTTAATGTTAATGTTAATAAAAATTAATATCATTCATTTACAAACTCAGCATCAAAGCTAAAAATATATACTATGAAAACTATTATTATGCCAACTCTTATTTTTTATATATTTTTTCCTTACCTGCTTAAGCTAAACCTGAACCCAGCTCTGAAATTAGTTTTTTAAGCTTCCCAAACGAACTTCACTACTCACAAGTTACTCGTCTTGGGTTTAAGTCACTTGATAAGCCTATTAACTCAGGGACTAAATAGAAGTATTGGAAGCTAATTCACCCAAGACTTATTGGCGGCAATAAGTCTGATAATACTAAATCTACAACTGAGCCACTATAATAATATAATTAAAGTGGACCAGCTCGGCATAAAACCAGATATAACGGTTGGAAGTATTCAAGATATAAACCTTGATAAGTCAGAATATGAAAATCTCACCACACCAATGTAAAAAATTATTACATGAAGGAGGTCAAATTTTCCTAGACCCTACTTTAAGTTCTAAAAAAATTCCCAGTCAAAATACCATTTTTTTAAATTCAAACGAGTTAGTAGTACCTATAATCTAGTTCTCAAAAATCACCTCAAAATTTTATTTAAAAGTATTTAAAATAATTATACTTACATGACTAAAAAGGTTTTAACACAATCTATTTTATCTTTCTGCATTCTTGTTACCGGCTCCTGTGGCATTGATTATATTACTGACCCTGAAATACAGAAATTTATTAACAATAATAAAAGTATTAATACAAATGTCATTTATGGCACAGACGATCGAAAAGACTTGTATGCTGTAAAAAATAAAACTCACAAAATGTATGCGTCATCGGTAGCGGGCCTTGCCAAACGAAGCCGTGTGATTAAAAAAAGTAATGGTAATTATCAAATTTCAGTAAATAGCTATGGCAAAGAACTACAGCTTTGTAAAAGTGAACGGTTTTATAATCAATATATGACAACTCGATGCTCAGGTGCATTAGTTGGTGATGATACTATTTTAACTGCTGGCCACTGCATAACAGATATGCAAGATTGCAACGAAGCCTCATTTATTTTTGATATTACCAAAAACTGGAAAGAACAAAAAATTAATTATGCTAACTTCCCGGCTGATAATGTATATTTCTGCAAAGACATTGTATATACTGTTTACGAGTGGCTAGGCCTTGATTTTGCGGTTATTAAGTTAGACCGAAAAGTAAAAAATAGAATACCTCTACAGTACAGAGCTATAGGTACCACCCAAAAAGGCGATGGACTTTTTATGATTGGAAAACCATCGGGGCTACCCACAAAAGTGACAGATGCTGGTAAAGTTTTATCAGTTGGCTCAAAAACATTTAGAACAGATTTGGATGCCTATGGCTCTAACTCTGGCTCACCAGTATTTAATAATATCACCGGTGATATTGAAGGCATTTTAGTTTCTGGTTCTCTTGATTTTATTTATAACAAAGAAAAAGGATGTAAAGAGTCTCATATTTGTAATTATGTGCAAAGAAATTCTCAATGCAGAGGAGAGGAGGTCACTCGCATTTCTCGCATAAGAAAATACTTACCTAAAAATAATGATCGAACTATTGCAAGCACTAGCCAAGCAGTTAATATTCCTGACTACCAATCTGATGGAATTGAGTCTGCACTGAATATAACTAATATTATTGATTTCTCGAAAATTATTATTCATTTAGACATAGAACATAGCTGGAGTGGAGATCTATCAATACAGCTGCAGTCCCCTTCAGGTGATGAGATCTCAATAATAAAAAGTAACGGACTGGCTGGTAATAATATTAAGCGCTCAATAGGACATAATACTGATTTACAAAAAAGGCTAAAACTACTAACTAACAATTCTCCTAATGGAAAGTGGCGACTAAAAATTCAAGATGATTTTTCTAGAAATAAAGGCACCCTGAAACAGTGGGCCATTGAACTGAAAAAATAAAAATTATAAATTGTAAATTACCACCCGCCCCATTAATAATTTTGTGAAGTCTATTCAAAAACAATAAAACAAAATTAATTAGTAATTACAAGGCCTTAGCCGCCAACTTCATCAAGATTCAATAGACACTATATTTTTATAAAAACATAGGTTAATCAGATATTTATGGAAAAATTAATTAGTGTTTTTGGTATTTTTTGTTTCTTAGGCTTTGCCTTCTTACTATCTAACAACAAGAAAAAGGTGGATTATAAATTTATAATTTCAGGACTTGCGTTACAATTTGTTCTTGCCATCAGTGTACTTGGAATTCCGGCCTTAAACTTTAACGGACCACTGAGGCCAATTTTTAATTCTGCAAATATATTTTTTACATCCATTTTAAATTTTGCTGGTAAAGGAACTGAGTTTTTATTTGGTAGCCTGATGAATATAGAAAAATCTGGTTTTATTTTAGCTTTTCAAGTATTGCCAGTCATTATCTTCTTATCCGCTTTAATGGCTGTACTTTACCATTTAAAAATTATGCAAAAAATTGTTCATGTCTTTGCATGGTTAATGTATAAAACATTAAAAGTCAGTGGTGCTGAATCTTTGGCCGCAGCTGCCAATGTGTTTGTTGGCCAAACGGAAGCTCCCCTCATTATTAAGCCTTTTATTAATAAACTAACAAAATCTGAGTTATTCTCTGTTATGGTTGGAGGTATGGCCACAGTTGCCGGAAGTGTTTTTGCAGCCTATGTGGGGTTATTGAAAGATAAAGTTCCTGATATTGCCGGTCACTTGTTAACAGCCAGTGTTTTATCTGCGCCTGCAGCCTTAGTTATTGCCAAAAT
>CALJPJ010000067.1 GCA_937980625.1 uncultured Bdellovibrionales bacterium | reverse complement strand
CATTGGTAAATATGCTTTGCAGCTGTAACAGCCTCTTTGAGCAAAGTACTTAAATCGTTATACTCTTCATTATTTAAGTGGGTAATATCACCAATATGTTTCTGCGGCAAAACCAGTACGTGACCAGAGTTATAAGGGTATTTATTTAATACAAGCATTGAAAACTTACTTTTGTAAACACATAAACTATCTTCACTGGGCCCCTTGTTATGAGCTAAGCAAAAAACACACTCATTTTCTTTGGGTTTGATAACTCGCCTTAAATACTTAAGACGTTCTGGGCTACTTATGTAGTCTCTTTCTTGGGGCCAAATTTCATCAAAATTAACTTTTGACATTTAGTTAAACACCCCAGGCATAATAGCTAGTGGCTTGCCAATAAGGTCTAGGGCTTGCTCAAATGGTTTAGCTTCAACAAATGGTAACTTTACTTCACCTAATATTTCAAACATATCGGGGCGCTTTTTAGGAGGAGTAAATAGCTCTGGTTTATCACCTAAACCTGCTAACTTACCCACTTCTATTTTGGCATCAGAATAGGTTCCTATTTTATCCGCAAAACCTAATTCAACAGCAGACTCACCTGTAAAAATTCGACCATCAGCATATTTTTCAACAATATAGTCAGCTAACTTTCTATTGGCTAATATAGCCTTAACAAACTGTCCTTGCACTTCATCAATCATAGACTGAAAGTAAGCTCTCTCTTGCTCTGTCATGGCTCGCGATTGAGAGCCTGCATCCTTGAAAGCACCCGAAGTAATAGAATAGGTATGAACCTTAGCCCAATCATATAGCTTTGATAAATCAGCAAACTGCATAATCACACCAATAGATCCCATAAGTGTTCCCGGGTTTACAAAAATTTTTGACGCCGCAGAAGCCACATAATACCCACCACTTGCTGCCATAGCATTACATGTAACAACCACTGGTTTTTTAAGTTCATTTTTTATTCTCATTATTTCAGAATAAATCTCTTGGCTAGGACCAACTACACCACCAGGTGAATTGATTTGAATTAACACACCTTTAATATGATCTTTTTCGGCATACTTTCTAAGAGGCTCTAAAATATTTTTGCCGTCAATAATTACGCCTTCTAACTCTAAATTTAAAATGGAATCTTTACTTAAGTTTGAAAAAGATGCCCCCTTACCAAACTGTGAAGACATTGCACCAACTGAAATTAAAACAAATATAAAAAATATCGCTGCACATACTGTTACAAAACCCTTTAAAAAACTCATAAATATTCCTTTGTAAGTTTATAAATTATTGAAAAGTATATTATGATAAAACCAAGTAGTTATGAATAAAATTTATTAATTTTACCTCTATTGAAGCTCTGCACGCCTGGTTGCATCACAAAAAAAGGGACCCTGTAGGTCCCTTTTTAAAATATTTAAATAATAACTAATGAATTAGTTTGAACTACCGTCACCAACAGTTCCTTTATCAGCAGATTTAAATGCATCGCCAAAAACATCACCTAAACTTGTTTTAGAAGTAGATGTTGCTTTTTTAATATAATCATCAACATCTACTTTTTGCTCACGTAGTGTTACAATTTTAGCACTTAAGCTTATCTTACGAGCGTCTTTATCAATTGTTATTACTTCGGCTTTAATTGTATCGCCTTGTTTTACAACCTCTTCAGCTTTTTCAATACGCTTAACACTTAACTCACTGATGTGAATCAAACCTTCAATATGAGATTCCAACTCCACAAAAACTCCAAAGTCAGCAGTTTTAACAACTTTAACTTCGTGTTGAGTACCAATAGAGTATTTATCCTCAATATTAGTCCAAGGGTCACCATCAAGTTGCTTTATACCAAGGCTGAATCTTTCGTTTTCAATATCAACACCTAATACAACGGCCTTTACTTGAGCTCCTTTTTCAATCACTTCAGATGGGTGATTTACTCTTTTAGTCCAAGAAAAATCAGAGATATGAATTAGACCATCAATACCATCAGAAATTCCAACAAAGGCACCAAAGTCAGTTAAAGATTTAACTTCACCTTCTATAATTGTACCTGGAGGGTATGTGTCTTTTAAAGTCACCCAAGGGTTAGGCTCTAACTGTTTCATACCTAAGCTAATTCTACGATTTTCAGCATCTAGCTCTAACACAATAACTTTAACTTCATCGCCAACTTTTACCAAATCTGATGGGTGCTTAATTCTTTTGACCCAACTCATTTCACTGACGTGAATTAAACCCTCAATGCCTTCACCTAGCTCAACAAAAGCTCCGTAATCTGCTAAGTTAACAATCTTACCTTCTAGTTGTTTACCAGCTGGGTATTCTTGAGCAATTTTTTCCCAAGGATCTTCACTCATTTGCTTAAGACCTAAAGATACTCTTTCTTTAGAGTTATCAAATTTTAATACTTTGACTTCAAGCTCATCACCAACGTTTAACATTTCAGATGGGTGCTTAACACGGCCCCAACTCATATCAGTTATGTGTAGTAAACCATCCATTCCACCTAAATCGATAAAGGCACCATAATCAGTAATGTTTTTAACCATACCTTTAACGACGGAACCTTCAGCCATATTATCTAATGTTTGAGATCTTAGGCTCTCTCTTTCAGCTTCCAAAATAGCTCTACGAGATAACACAATATTACCACGTCGCTTATTAAATTTAATGACTTTAAACTTAAATGTTTTACCAAGATACATATCCATGTTTCTAACAGGACGTAAATCAATTTGACTTCCTGGTAAGAAAGCTTTCACTCCGATATCAACACTTAAACCACCTTTAACTTTAGCAATCACTGTACCTTCAATGACCTCTTCGTTTTCAGCAGCACGAGAAATATCGTTCCAAGCTTTTAACATATCTGCCTTATCTTTAGATAACACAACCATGCCATTTTCGTTTTCAATTTTATCAACGTAAACTTCAACTTCAGAACCAACCTCAATTGTTTTTCCGTCAACCAATCTAAATTCACTAATAGGAATTAGACCTTCACTTTTATAG
This sequence comes from uncultured Bdellovibrionales bacterium, assembly GCA_937980625.1. Classification (GTDB taxonomy): domain Bacteria; phylum Bdellovibrionota; class Bdellovibrionia; order Bdellovibrionales; family UBA1609; genus JAHDIR01. Next base: position 4,175 of record CALJPJ010000067.1, on the reverse strand, counting down.
TTAATATCAACAAGAACAAAATCTTCTTGCACAGATACAACTTTACCCACAACAACTTCGCCAACTTGGCACTCATTATCACTAATTGAACTTTCGTAAATTGTTTCGAAAGAATCAACTCCTTCTGCAGAGTAATCATCATGTGGATTTTTTGGAACTTCGCTGTCAGCTGCGTCCAGTACAGCTAAAACTTTTTCGCGCTCTATTTGCGCTTTTGACTTATTAGTGTTTGATGTGTTCAAACAAACCTCCTCGAATCAATAGCTTTCCTAGGGCCATTGACCTTATTTTGAATTTCTCGTTTTACTGAGATAAATGAGGTTATAGACGCTCTATGCCCAAAGTCAAAAAGAAACTGCTAAATTGAGAAGAAAATCACGTAATTTCAAAGAATTAAGACCATTTGGCAGTATCAAAGCTTGAGCTTATCGTTCACTGCTTTTTCAACTTCTCTCACCACTTGTTGCAAGTCCATATCAGAAGTATCAACAACATAAGCACTTTCAGGTATTTGCAGCGGTGCAGACTCTCTCTGACTATCTTGCTGGTCACGAACAGACTGCGACTTTTGCACCTCTTCTACAGGCTTACCCTCTTCCATGGCCCGCCTTTTTGCTCGGTTTTTACCACTGGCTGTAATATAAAACTTTAAATCAGCATCAGGAAAAACTACAGTTCCACAATCTCTACCTTCAGCAATTAAATTAACACCATAGGCACAGTTACGCTGTGCTTGTAACAACTCCTTACGAACAAGAGGAAACTGGCTAACTTGGCTAGCAATTGTCCCCACCGCATCGGAGTAAATACTATCAGTAACATCTTTACCATCACAAAAAACCAAAGTTTTCTCGGGACTTAAGTGAACTTTCCAGGAGTCACTTTTACAAGCTTCAACTAAGTCAGGCTCTGATTCTAAAGCTATGCCTTTTGCTTTAGCGAAATAAGCTAAACCACGGTAAAAGGCACCAGTAGAAACCCACGACCAACCAAGGTGAGCTGCCACCTCTCTACTCACTGAAGACTTACCAGAGGCTGCAGGACCATCAATTGTTATTACTAAGCTCATTTAAAACCTTTTCTAGTGCATTCATTGCAATTTTATTTTCAGTCTCTTTGCCTACACTTATGCGTATATGAGTAGGTAAACCATAGGCTTTTACAGGACGAGTTATTACCCCCATGCGCAATAAAGCTTCAAAAACCTGAGCTGAATCAATTTTCGTATCAATGAGGACAAAGTTAGCCTGAGATGGCCAGTATGTCACACCAATTTTTTTAAGCTGGGTATAGAAATAATCCAACCCATCCCAATTTACTTTTTGAGCTTGCTCAAGGTAATTTTTGTCCTGCAATGCGGCTATAGCTGCCACTTGAGCTAATGAATTAACATTAAATGGATTTCTAATTCGGTTGATATAATTACAAACTTGATCATCAGCAATAATATAACCAAGCCTCAGGCCTGCAATTGCAAAAACTTTACTCAGTGTTTTTAAAATTACTAAATTCTTATACTTGCTAAATAAATTTAAACTCTTAGGGAAATCATCTACGCGAACAAAATCATTGTAAGCCTCATCTAGGACAACAATGGTGTCGTTCAGGTCTTTGGTTACCTCTAATAAATTCACTATCTCAGACTCAGGGATATAAGTTCCGGTTGGATTATTTGGGTTAGCAACAAAAATTATTTTAAACTTATCAGATTCAATTTTTTTTAAGATCGCATCGATGTCAAATTTCATTTGAGATGTTAAAGGAGTTTCAATCACTTTAACACCAGCAGCTTTTGCGCAAATTTTATAAGCGATAAATGCGGCTTCAGACGTTAATATTTGATCACCAGCTTGGCAAAAAGTTCTCACCATTAAGTCGATTAACTCATTTGAACCATTACCCACAACTATTTGCTCAACAGACACATTGGCCTGGAGCGCAATTAGCTCTTTGAGTTTTGTGGCGTTAGGGTCCGGGTAGCGGTGTAAATTGTTTAGCTCTTTTTGAATGGCCTCCATTACTTTTGGGCTCGTACCCACTGGAGACTCATTGCTCGCTAGTTTATAAACCTCAGTTAAGCCGTACTCTTTTTTCGTAGTCGCAATTGATTTGCCGGGCTTGTAGGGAATAAGTTGTTCAATGTCTTTAGATACTTTCATAATATGGACGACATTATCCATAAGTAAAATGTTCTACAACTAAATTTTTAAATATTATTTAAATAATTTTATTTTTTTCTGAAAATTTAAATCACTCATATCTCTACTTGATATACTTTACATAAATTCCAACCCTATCAAAGAGATCTCAACGCATAACTCTCACTACCTCTAGCCTCTTTGACAAATAATACGACACTCTCTCAATAGATACTTTTGGGGTGCTTAAAAACACCTTTGATTCGCTATAAATAATTCTGCAAATTTGCTTCAAACTCTTTTTTGCTACTCGTTATTGGAGTTCTATTTCTTTAACATAGCTCCTCAAACAATAAACCCTATGATGTTTTAACTTTACAACTATTAACAGTTGGTGCGCTTGGTTTTTGCTCGAGCAAGTCTAAATATAAACCTAAGCCATGTTTTAAATGTGGCAGCTCAGTAGTTTCAACAAAAGACCTAAAAGTCTCTAGTTCTTCACGGCTAATATAATCTTTTACTAACAAACTTCTAAGGTATTCAAATAATAAAGAGTTATTGGAAGTAAAAATTGCATTTTTATCTATGTCTCGTACTACACTCTCTAAGTTTCGTGCTTCTAAGCCAATAAAAGAGCGAATCTCTTTATTTACATAAGGTCTTGTAAAGGACTCAACAAGTTCCATTTCAGTTATTATCGGACTAGGATGCTTTGTTAATGATATTAAAAAATTTAAATTCTCTGATGAGTTGTATGCGGCTAATTTTTGTAAGAGGTCTTTAATATTATCAATGTATGTGCTCAAACCTTGAGGTTGGCTTGCCATTTTGGGCTCAAGTATTTTAAGCTCATGAAGAATAGTCTTATGAATAACTTTTACAAGCCCAGGTGTTAAGTGAGCCGCAAGAGAGTTGTTTACAAAAGAACTTATTGAAACAGGATCAAAAACAGCGGGTTCATTATTTTTTGGTCGAGGTTGAAATCTTAACGCCTCTGCAGCAAACTCATAAGCTCCTGGCCTCTCACCAAAAGTAGCTCCGATTAATGATACAACCTTAAATTGAACACCTTCTAGAGAACCTGTAACTCTAGGGTCATTTTTTATTTTATGAGCTAAGCTTAAATCTAAAATCGATTGATAATAATCTTTTGATTCAGTATCAGATAAAAACTTACTGATGATTTCGAGGTGTGCAAGAACATCAGCTTTATTCCAAGAAAAAACTGATTCAGGTGAATTCTCCATCGTTATAGCAAAAACATGTGCATCATACATGAGTTGCATAGCTCCAACATCTCTTATCGCGTTTAATAGCTGTACTGCCTGATAAGCTGTAGACCCTTCTTCTTTATATTTTTCAACAAATTTTTTAAAACTCTCTTTATTTATCTCGTTATTTATTTCATTAGTTAATACTTGAATAGCTTGTCCTTGTGGCATTAAAAATAATTCGTTTCTTTTTTTTAACTCAGATTTAAGATCTTCAAAATGCGCTCGTTGTTCGTACTGGTTACCATTAAGAATTCTAAAAAGTCCCCGACGCTTCGTTGAAAAGGTAAACCCATGTCTAGTTTCTTTTTTTAACCCTTCAATATCACCCATGCTAATTCTCTTCATGGCTAGTGATAAGTTCATTAACATAACTAAATTGTGAGGAATTTGATGAGAAAGACTTAAATGATGATGCATACTCCCCCAGACAAAATTATCCCCTATATGAAGCATTGGGTTTGTAATATAAGTTTCAAGACCAGCCAGCGCTCCCAGGAGCTTTAAGTCTTTATACATTTGGTTGACACTAGGAACTGGCATTAGATAAGTAAACTCTACTGCATCCTGATCTCTATGAAAGTTTAGTCGTGATAGTAGTTCATATTGTACTGAGGGTAAGTCTGTCTTAATTTCAAGCTTGTTTACATAGGCATCAACCCTGTTCCAATTTGTATTACTTAAAATCTTTTCATGCCAAAACAGAGCTTTGTTAGATCCTTTCAAGTTATTTAGGTTTATACTTTCATATTTCTCTTCAAAAGTT
>CALJPJ010000066.1 GCA_937980625.1 uncultured Bdellovibrionales bacterium | reverse complement strand
TTAATTGGCGCTTTGAGTATTGTCCTATAGGAGTCTTTTAATGACCTACCGGTTAAATAATGAAATAACTCAACAATCTCAGATGTGATTTTTTTCTTACTTGTTAGTAAGCCGACATCGGTATATAGTTTTGCAGTATTCGAATTGTAATTGCCAGTTCCAATATGAGAGTAACATTTAATGTCATCTTTTTCTTGTCTGATAACTAAAGCTACTTTACAATGTGTTTTTAAACCTAAAACACCGTAAACAACATGACAACCAGCACGCTCAAGTCGATTCGCCCACTCAATATTTCTTTCTTCATCTAATCGAGCTTGCAGTTCTATTAAGCAAACTATTTGTTTACCATTTTCAGCCGCCTTAATTAAAGCAGGAACAATGGAACTCTCTTCATTAGTACGGTAAAATGTCATTTTTATAGCTAAAACATCCTTATCATTAGCAGAGGTCCAAATAAAATTCTCAACACTATTATTAAAGCTCTCAAAAGGGTGATGAACTAAAACATCTTGTCTACTAATTACTGAAAAAATATTTACATCGTCAGAAAACTCTTTGACAGGAGCTGGTAACCAATCTTTGTACTTCAACTTTGCATTTTGTATAGAGTAAATTGTTGATAGATGAGAAAAATCAATTTCATACTTCATTTCATAAATATCAAAATCATAAATATCTAACTCATTTTTTAAAAAATGAAGCAGCCAATCGCTTTTAGGACTTCTATATTCTAATTTAACCACTTCTCCATACTTTCTCTCTCTAAGCTCTTTAGAGATTTTCTCTAACAAAGAGGATGATTCATCATCACTTTCTACCTCAATATTTCTTGTTACTCTAAATAACATCGTCTCAATAATTTTCATTTTAGGAAATAGATGATGACTAAACTTTTGAATAATGTCTTCAGTTCTGATCCACAGTTTATGTTCTCCATTTTGCAGCCCATAAAATGGCGGAAATACTTCTGGAATTTTTACTCGCGAAAACACTAATTCATCATTACCTGGATACTTCAATGCTACAGCCAAAGACACACTTAAACTTGATATATGAGGAAAAGGGTGACCAAGGTCAACAGCCAGTGGTGTCAGTACTGGGAATATTTTTTTGAAAAATAATTTCTCTAAAGATTTAATACTAGCTGGTGTAAGCTCATTCCAATTTGAAATAAATATATCTTTTTTTACTAGCTCATTATTAATTTCTTTATATATACTTTCTGCCATACTAAATAACTTTAGTACTTCCCTTCTTATTGATAATAGTTTTGAGTCTTTAAATTGAGCCGAATCATTAATTTGATAATAACGACAAATCCACATTCTTTTCATGAAAAAGTCATCTATATTTGAATGAAAAATTGACAAAAACCTTAGCCTATCTAGAAGTGGCACGTCTTTATCATTAGCCTGAGCCAGTACTCTTTTTTGAAAGCTTAAAAGCGAAATGTCTCTATCAAAATAATTAGAGCTATCTGAGTTAACAACAAAACGTCTCAGTTTCATTTTATTACTCTTACTAACTTTTTTTTTCTTCTTTTTTGCCATAAAACATCACTGATTTTAAATAATTAACTAGCAAGAATTATCAATTACTTATCGTAATAATTTTATGAATAATAAAGTTTAGTTTTTAATCTTTAATTTGAGAATTACTAGACTTATTTCTATATACAAAATTTAGTTAAGAAATAAAGGTCTGAGAAAATTTTAAGACACTTGAAACCCCTCCTACCAAAGTCTATGACAAGAGGAGTCCTTAGTTTGCACTTAGTGAAATACTTTTTGATCTAGATTTTTAGCCTGGCTAATAAAGTCTGTTAACTTTTCTGCAGTTGGCACAACCCTTGTTAAGTTCTTTTCGGCATTAACTTCTGTTAATTTAGCCCATAAATTTTCAGCATTTCTAGTAGCTAGCTCTTTTACTGTATCAACCCCACTTGCTTTTAAAAGCTCAGCAAATTGACCAGCAACGCCATTAATTCTAAATAGATCTGCCATATTTACAAAATTTAGCACTACAGATTCGCTCATACCTGCTGCATCAGCAATTTCTTTTCTACCAGTTTTTTGCCCACCTTTTTCTAGAAGCGCTTCAACTGTTGTAATTCCTGCTTTTTCAAGCTTAGCTGTTGTAGTTTCTCCAATACCTTCAATTGTAGATATTTTTTTTGACATAATTTTCTCCTTTGTTTGGGGTGTACAATAAGCTTTTGAAGCTTAAAAATTACAATTAAGTTAATATTTCTTTAACAACTTAAAAGATCACAAAAGTAAAATATAACTCGACCTTAATGCCTGGCTAAACCAAACAAAAAGATCATATTAATTGCTTTATAGTGGGTCGAGTACTTTTTATATTTTTTTCTCATTACAGGCTCAAAGGCAGATGATAACTAGCTTTAGTCTAGCTAAACAAATATTATTTTAAAACTTTAAATAATATACTATTAAAAAAAGGCCATAAGAAATTTCCTTATGGCCTTAAGTATCACACTTATTTTTTTATTCTATGGAAATAATTTTACCAGGTATTAGCTTATCTAGATCTCCATTTCCAGACGGATGTATACCAAAAATAGATATTTGATAGCCCTTATAAGTTATTGCTGGTTGTCCACTTGTCCAGCTAAAGCCATGCCTTCCCTCACCTTCATTTTCACATTGATGAGATACGTTTACTTTTACATTGGTTTTGTATTTACCTAAAATTCTCATTGGCTCCTTACCTTTTTGTCCAATAATCTTAACCATAATTGAGTCATTAAACTTTTTGGCACAAATGTACCCTTTAGCATAAATATAACCTTCATTATTTATTTCAAGTTTTTCAACCCAACCAATTACAGCACCTGCTTCGCTAGCAGTAATTTGCCCCTCTGTGGGCTTCTCTTTTACAATAATTCTAAAGTGAGCACTTTCAACAGGATCTCCACAGCCATTATCTGCAGTTATGTAGTAATAACCTTCATTTTCTTTTTTCACTGGTTTAAAATCTAAATAATGATCATGCAGAGGAGGGTATAACCTAGTTGGCGCGTCACCAGGTTTTTTATAGAAGTACCACTTAATGTCCGGCTTTGGATCACCAGTAATATCATATCCTAACCATACATCTTTGCCTACAAATGTAACTCGCACTAAATCTTGCGACGTTTTAATTTGTGGCGGAGTGCAGTTGGAAACCGGCGGTTCAACTGGCGGCTCCACTGGTGGTTCTTCAACTGGTGGCTCAACTGGTGGCTCAACTGGCGGCTCCACTGGTGGCTCAACTGGTGGCTCAGGGTTATCACAATAGGACAAAGAAAAATCAAAAACTTCTCTCTTATAACCGTCGTCTACTATGACTTGGTAAAAACCAACTGTATCTGGGCTAGCAACGAAAACAAATGAGTCAGTTTCAGATAAAGTTTCATTACTTCCTTTTTTCTTCCAAACTATTTTATGTTCATAACCACCCTCAACAACTTCAACCCTAAAAACTTTTTGCTCTTCAAACTCAACACAAGTATCTCCCACTGGGTGATGCCCAACATTAAAGCTTTGTATCTCTGGAGGAGGTTCTTGAGTAGGTGGAGCAATCGTTGCGCGCTTCGCGGAATTAGATGAGAACTCATTATCACTACAGTTTTGAAAAGCTCCAAAGGCTAGACCTATTAAAACAAAAACAATAAATAAGTATTTAAACATAGTAAGATTCTCCTCCTGAGTTATCTTATTAAAAACTCTCTACTTATATCTTACTAAAGTTAGTTTATATCAGTCTATGACATGATCACTTTTAGTTGCAGTACCTAGATTTAAATCTGGACAAACAAGACCAATGGCTGGCTAAAATTTATAAGTGACGTTAAAGTAGTGCCCAACACCGGTGGTCTCAAATTCATCACCACCAGTAAAAAAGCTCGCTCCATCTTTAAACTGGGTCATATTTTTATAAATTTTTGCACCATATCCCACTGCATATCTCTTGTTGTGAAACCATAACCCCAAATAAGTCTGAAATGAATCATCAGAGTAAACACTAGAGCTTGGTTTATTTAATTTACTTAAAAATTCGTAATCAAAATAACCTTGAAACGCCAAAAAATTCTCATTAAAAAACTTAATTGGCTTAAACCAGTTCATATGAAGTACCAAGCCATCAAACTCTTCTTCATTGTCTGCGCCAAAATTTTCTAAAAAATATCTTGTCTGAAAATTAAAACCCACTAAACCTAACCAAGGTATTTCTGTGTCTGTTCCTATTCCTAGCCAAAAAACTCGTAAAGCATTATTCCCACCCGTCCAAGCACTTTCATTATCAGAATTCATAAACTCAGTTGCAATGTACCACTCTTTCACTGCACCTAAAGCCAAATCTTTTTTGAACATGGCATCTAGTGATAAACGCAAATCTACTTTTGCAAATGAATTATTCTTTTCATGCTTATCACTTTTTGAATCATTCAGGATATCCATAAAGTCTACATAACCATAGTAATCGATAATGCCCGATCTACCACCAAACTCTAACTCCAAGTAGGTATCGGTAAACTTAAATGGACCTCCACGTTGATCAACACCATGGTACAGGTTTAAATTAAACCACTG
>CALJPJ010000065.1 GCA_937980625.1 uncultured Bdellovibrionales bacterium | reverse complement strand
AGACCATGCCTTAAAATTACTGTGGCTTGTTTGGCTGTAAAGCCAGCAGCAGTTAATGTATTGATTTTGTCTTTGAGATCTTTTTTGGAAAAATTAAAATACCCTTTTTCAAGAGCTATATTGTGAGCATCAATTATTGCTTGTTTCTTTTTACGGCTCATAATGCGAAGCCCTAGTAAATTTTTAGTTGTTTTAATTCTTTCTATATCTGTAAGTTCAGAAGAAGTTTTTAGCACTCTCTGCTTTTCCGAGGGAGACATTACTCTTAGCTTTTGCGCAAGTTCTTCAGCAATTTTTTGTGTATCTTTGTAAAGAAGCCTCCTTACTACCAAAGCACCAGTTGTTATTGGAACATTAAGTAAAACATCAGTAATAGCACCTACGTTTAGCTCAACACGGTCACTATTACTTAATAGTCCAGTTTGATTCATTTGTTTTATTCTACCAATTTTAAACAAACCAAAAACCATTCCTACACCAGGTACGATATCTAGTACTCCTCGTGCAAATTTACTGATACATTTGCCGTTATTGAGAACATTAGCATTAAAGTTGAAACAGCCATCTTTGTTTCCTTTTTTCTCTAAGCACTGTAAGCTAAGCTGGTGATCTTTATTCGGAAGAGTCTTGGCAAACTCTTTATACTCAGAGCCAAATTCATATAAATGAACATCATTAAAAAACTTTTTTCTCTTAAGTTTTTTTAATAATTTTTTTTGCATTATTACTGATTTTTTAAGGGACTGTGAGATTTCATTTTTAAAGTTATTATTGTTAATATTATTAAACTTTGCTTGTGGACTAAGTAAGGACATGATCGGAGATTGTAAAGTTTGATTGAAGTTTTCAAGTTCGTATTCGGAAAAATTATCTCTTGCTTCTGAACTTTGAGCATAATTATATATTGCTTGATCAAAGCTATGACTAATGCGTGTAAGAACTGGCCTGCAAATATTTTTATCTGCAGTAGACTTAAGTTGAGGTATACGCAGGTTATTAGTTAAAGAGACTTTGCCATTTTTCATGGCGAGACAATTTTTTGTTAAACTACCTAATGACTTATTTTCATTAGCCCAATTCGTTAAGGCTCTTTCAGAAATTTTTCTGTATGTTTTCTTAAAACCATTGAGATTGGAAATAATACGGTCAGCTTGATGACTGCAAGTCGATGAGCTTTTATCAATGCATTTTGAAAATTTATTAGTAAAATCAATAGACCCACTAATTGAACTTAATATATGTGATTTAAATTTTAACTCTATATCGGAACAATCTTTTGCAACATTGGAGAAACTGTTCGCTGAATTAGTTTTTACTAGTTGATTTCCACTACAGCTTTGATTACTTATGTTCATTATAGAAAGTGTATTAGAGATAAATTCAACTTTCTCTTGATACGCTTTAACACTAAAAGACAGTACCAAAATGCTGGTAATTAAAGCTAAATATTTCATAATTTAATTATACTTTTTTTAAATCAGAAATATTACATACAGAGGTTTAAAACTATCAATATGTCCAGTAAAAGGCAGGCATTTCTTTACAATTAAAATTTATACACCTCTTATAACCATGTAAGTTTAGTTAAAAAAAGTAATATTAGCAATATGCGATGCAAACTCTTGAACTGTCATAAAAGCTCTGCCCTTGTTGTAAGCCTCTTCGCCCATAGAGTTTAAATATTCAAAACCTACAATTTCACCACTTTTATTTTTTACATAGCCTGAAATTAAAACTTGGTGACTAGTATTGAGGCCAAATAAATGCTCAAAGGCGGCTGGTACAAGCTCATTTTTATTTACCTTTTCAATAATTTTAAAAACCATCTCATCAAAACTAATTTTTTTATATTCATTTCCACCATTTTTATACATTTTAAACTGTGCTCTGAATAAGCTGACTCGAACCTCATCATAATTAATTACTGGCTGATCGAAAGACTCAAGCCTAACTTCACGACCAAACTTATCACTCAAATAATTTTCCTGATACCTAACGACTTCATTTATAAAATCTGGCAATTCTAACTTTATTAATTCTTGTAACTTTTTTCTACCAAAAATGGGAAATAATTTTTCCTTATCAATAAATTTAATTAATAGCTCATCGCTTTCTACAAACTGCTCCAACTCTTTTTTATAATCTTCTGCTCTCGGCTTAAACGTATAGACACTTCCGTCTAAAGCACTTACAGCCTCTGATGTTTCTAACCACTCTAAACCTTTCATAGGTCCACTATAACTGTTTTTACTAACTTGCTCGGTAGCAGACCTCTTATAAAATAGCTTCATCTGATTAACAAAACCTGAAATAAAACTATTTTCATCAATTTTTTTTTCATTTTTTACAGTTCTTTCTGCAGCTACATGATGAGCTTGATAAACACAGTTATTTGTACATTGCTTTCTAATATAAGGCACATTAACGGAAGTTAAATTCCAATTATTATTTGTTAATATTTCTTGTGACAATATTTGCTCTTCAAAAGAGCGCACTTGCCTGTTTGTACTAAATTCTATAGCCTTGGGCCTAGAAACAGATAGCTCTTTGCAGCTACTGGCATAAGTATTAAAATTTATACAAAACATATAAATAATAAAAATTTTAATTCTAAATAATTTCACTCATTTATTAACTTCAAAAAATCGGCCATATACTTTATAATATGAGCAGCCTAAGTTGTTAATTTTACATGTTTTTATTTATATTAAGTGAATGACGTTGCAGCTCTGACATAATTTTTAAACACTTGGTTACTCTTTGTTCACTAAGCCCAAACTATAACATTT
>CALJPJ010000064.1 GCA_937980625.1 uncultured Bdellovibrionales bacterium | reverse complement strand
GGATCTAAAGCTTACTATAGTGTATCAAGATGAGAAAATACAAGCCAAATGTCTAATACAGATAGTCCTTGGATATAAAAAAGATTATAATAAAACATCTACTGGGGGATGTATTTTGCCAAAAAGATCTTTTTTCGCTCTTTGGAAGCTGTATAGAGCTTATTTTGTGACAACAATTTTAATATTTATTTGTATAGTTTCATTTCAGAATTGTACGCCCGAAGTAGAAGAGACTGGATCAGAGGAAAACTCATCTTTATCAGACTCTACACCTTTTGCATTTGATGTCAGCATTGATCATTTTGCTTTAATGACATGTCCAACAGTTGGCTTGAATCATGACAACTCTAAGGGCCAATTTACTTATAAGTGGGGAGCCTATCAAAATGGCTTAGCAGCTCCAGGTAAATCAGGCTTAAGTTTTTCTGAAAATTTTTTACAAAGATATGGTGATGACGTTTCAGCGAGAGTTTTTACGGTTTTGCAAGATAGTATTAAAAATAAAGACTTAGAAATTGTTGGCGGCTTATACGAGGGAAAAAATTATTTATCAAGGCGATTAGTTGAGTCATCAAAAGATTTATACATTAATGATCATAATAAATTATTAGTAAACTTTTATATGCTTGATTTATCTTTGAACTTAAAAAAGACTTTATCATATTTTCCATCTGTTGACTTGGCATCTGGTTTATACCGAAACATTGAGGGAATGATGTTGCGCCGATCTACTAAAAACCTTAGTGAGTTAAATGGATTTTTTGATGAGTTTAATGCGGTTTTAAGTCACGATCGGCTGAAAGCTCTGCCATTAACACTGGGTTTTTCTCATTCAAGTAATTTAACTGGAATAAATAAACCCTTAGTGAGTGAAGACGGAAGTTATGTTGTTGGTTCTGCTGTAGGGAGAAGTTATCGGCCAAGTTTTTCAGGTATTTATAATAATATAAATAGAATACGATTTTTAAGTAATATAACAGAGCAAAGCACTAGCGGAGAAAGACTGAACTCGTTTTGGTCTTGCCCTTCGTATTTACAATTTAAAATTGTTGAACGTGCAGCTTTAACGGATGAAAAAATAAATGTTACATGTAATCCAAGATTGATTTTACCTAGCGAGTTAAAATCACAAGATACTAGGGGGAAATCTTTAAGGTCTTTAGCAAACGTATTAGATCTTTCAGTTTGGGAGGTTGATTACGATAATAAATGCATTGTGAGGCGAGGCGCTAATAGTAAGGGAGATGATAATTGTTATAGTAGCGATTATAATAGATTTATCGGTGATGACGGGCAGGTGGATAGAACAATAACACATAGTGAAATTGACTATAACCTAACTAAGTGTGCCTCTAACAACCCAGTTGTGACCAATGGACAGATTAAAACTTTTTATATGTGCCCACACTATGTAAGCCTTTGTGTGAAGAGAAACTAATTATATTTAATAGAAACAGTATTATTTAAGTTATCTGGTTGCCAGCTTTATTAAAAAGTTCCCGAAATTCTAAGTTTATTTAAATTATAATGCGCGGAGTTCTTTAATAGAATTAGTATCACTAGAGTTTTTAGTTAGTGATGGACATAAACAAGGTATGCGAATATCTATTGCTCAATTTTTAAAAAATGTGCACAGACTTCAATATGTGAGGTCTGGGGAAACATATCAAATCCTTTAAATTGAATTATTTGAAACCCTTGCTGTATTAAAATTTTTGCATCTCTTTCGAAGGTAGATAAGTCACAACTAATATAAATAATTTTTTTTGCTTTATTTATATTTTTAAAAATAGTTTTATGACAACCAGAGCGAGGAGGGTCAAGTAAGACTAATGAGTTTTCAATAGCAGGTTGTTGTTTAAAATAGTTTTCAACAGAGCTTTCCACAAAATTAATATCTGATAATTTACTTTTAGCTGCTCGAATATTATTATGGCTAAATTCAATCCCAGTTATTGGTGTAGTCTGTGCAAGTGCATGTATGGGGAATGTAAAGTTACCCTGACCGCAATAGGCATCATAGATGTGAGAGTAGTTTTTGCCCTCAATAAAACTTAAAATATATTGAGTTAATAATTGGTTCACTTCAGTGTTAACTTGAGAAAATAAATTGTGAATATTGTTTTTTTTGGGGTTTCTAGTTATGACTTTGCCTTCAGTAGTTAGAGCAATCTCCACTCTTTCTGAGCTAGGTAAAATATTTTTAATGTGTAAGTTAATTTTTTCATTGGCAATAAGACAAGAGTGAATTTCTAAAAATGAATGAGAGTTTTTTTTATAAAAACCAAGTTTAGAGTTTTTGTTATGTAATTGTATTCTGTTTCGATAGTTAATTTTTTTGGGAGATTCAATTATATCAGGTTGAATATTTACTTTTAAATTTTTGGCAACTCTAGCAACAATACTTTGTTTTTGAATAATTTGTTCTTCATAGGAGATATGTTGCAACTGACAGCCACCACAGTTTTCATAGTATTGGCATGTGGGCGTAACTCTGTTGGGGCCTGGCTCTATAATTTTGATAAGCTTTGCTTCACAGTAGCTTTTTTTAACTTTTGTAACTTTAACAGTGAGGGTTTCGCCAGGAGCTGCGCCTTCTACGAATACCACAAAATTAAAATGACGTCCGATACCTCGGCCGCCATTATAAGTAATTCGATCAATTTTTATTTCAAAAATATCATCAACATTGGGTTTCATTGTTTAGTGGTTACAAATTTCATTTTTTTCGAAAAATAAATTAAGTTCTCTTTCAGCACTAGCTGGAGAGTCACTTCCATGAACGGCATTTTCGCCAACATTGTCACCAAACTCAGCTCGAATAGTGCCAGCGGCTGCCTCGCTTGGATTTGTTGCACCCATAATTTCTCTATTTTTTGTTATAGCACTTTCACCATGTAAGGCCATAAGCATAACGGGAGCAGAAGTCATAAAAGTAACAAGCTCACCAAAAAATGGACGTTCTTTGTGTTCGCTATAAAACTCTTCAGCTTTTTCTTTTGATAGCTGAGTTAATTTTGCGGCAGCAATTTTAAGTCCTTGAGTTTCAAATTTACTGATGATTGCTCCAATAGCATTTTTTTTCATTGCATTGGGTTTAATTATACTAAAAGTAGTTTCTATGGCCATTATAATACCTCTCCATTTTTATTAATAATATGTCTAGTGAGCTAACAATTCACTTTTTTAATTACGGAATAATTAACGCACATGAGGTAATGTAATACCAAATTCCTTATATCAATTCTATTAAATAATTCCCTGAATTCTAAATCTGTGTAAATTATAATGCGTGGAGTTCTCCTATAGGGAGCTGTTTGAGCACATTATGAATTACATAGATTTAGAATTCAGGGAATTATTTAATAAAATTGATACTATTTAGTAGTAGTTGAAAAAGAAAAAGGCGCTTAAGAAAGCGCCTTTTTAATATTTGATGTAATATAGGTTTGTACTAGTTAACTTAAGCTATTTTTTAAAGTAGAGCCGAGCTCGCCAGGACTTTTAGCTATACTACAACCAGCAGCTTCTAGAGCGGCAAACTTAGCTTCTGCTGTTCCTTGGCCACCACTAATAATCGCACCAGCATGACCCATGCGTTTACCTGGAGGAGCCGTTGCTCCAGCAATAAAGGCGGTAATTGGTTTTTTAAACTCTCTTTTGATGTATTCAGCAGCCTCTTCTTCAGCGGTACCACCAATCTCTCCAATCATAATTACGGCGTCAGTTTCTGGGTCTTTATTGTATAGCTCTAGCATATCAATAAAATTAGTTCCATTAACAGGGTCTCCGCCAATACCGACACAAGTACTTTGTCCCATATTTATAGCCGATAATTGACCGACGGCTTCATAAGTCAGTGTTCCAGACCTTGATAAAACGCCAATATTTCCTTTTTTGTGAATATGACCTGGCATAATCCCAATCTTACACTCGCCCGGAGTGATAACGCCAGGGCAGTTAGGGCCAATTAAGCGAGTTTTTTTACCTTCCATATAGCGTATAACCTTCACCATGTCTAAAACAGGAATTCCTTCTGTTATGCAAATAGCTAAGTCAAGCTCAGCATCAACAGCTTCCATGATTGCATCAGCAGCAAACGGTGGAGGCACATAAATAACTGTGGCATTAGCTCCAGTTCTTTCAACTGCTTCGCCGACAGTATC
>CALJPJ010000063.1 GCA_937980625.1 uncultured Bdellovibrionales bacterium | reverse complement strand
ACGACTCTAAAAATGAGTCACAATCAAATCTGACATCTAGATCCATTAATATATTATAATAATGGGACTCCTTTCGCTACAGACTAGACTCACGTTATTTGTAAGAAGTTGTTCTCAAATATAGGGCCTTTCCGATCTAATTATGTACCAAATCCATTAGTTTTTATTCAATTTTGCTTTTGACTATTTTTTATATAGGTTGATAATTGGCTTTTAGATCAACAAATTAAGTAAGGACTTAAAAAATATGGCTATAGAAAAACTTGAGGCTTTTGAAAACTTTATAAATCAGAGAGAACATACTGAACTTTCCAAGGATGAAAAGGAATTTAGAAAAGGTATACTTTACTTTTTTAAAGGGGATTATGAAACTGCATTGGAACAGTTTGAAAAACCTTCGGTAGATGGGCCCTTGAACCCTGCAGACATGAATCCCCAACTAATTAGAGTCAAAAGAATAATGAAGGGTCTTTGCCTGATGAAAATGGATAAGTTATTTGATGCAGCTATGTGGTTTAATGGGTACGTTGAAACAACAGTTCCTGAAAGCCAACCCAAGTATGCTTTGTTTAGAGATTTATGCCTTTCCATTGCAGGTAAATCTTATAAAGATATTTATGATACATGGGGCAAATATAGCAAAGAAAGGTGGACCTCTATTCCATTAGGAAATAACGCATATACTAGCAAAGATAAAAATTTGAATGCAGAGTGGCCGATTTGGCCGACTAAAAATAAACTCTAATTACTAATTTTAAAACACTTGTTTACTGAGTACAGCTTGGTCTCAATGGCGCAAACTTTAGATTGTCTAGTTTGAAGAAATAAGTACCATATATATCTAACCATTTACATATAGAGAATTGTCATTATTTCAATTCAACCTGTACAGATTAATCGTGACTCCTTTTTAAAATTGTCAGATTAAGTCTAGTTTTTTACATATTAATAATTATTTTAAAATAATAATCTATTAGCTAAAACGCCTAAAAACTAGTATTTAACCAATTAAGTACCTGTGGTCATTGACAAACTTAGTAATCTGGCTTTTTTTGACGTAGTTTTTTAGTTTCTGATTTAATTTTTTTATTTTTTAAACGCCGTTCTTTAGATGCCCTTGTTGGATTTGTTTTTTTTCTTGGCTTGGGAACATGACTTGCTTTTTTCAAACAGTCTATCAATTTACTTATACAGTCTTGTTTATTTTGATGCTGACTTCTTGCAAGTTCACTAGAGAAAATTAAATCACCAGTGTTAGTTAATTTATTACTTAGTTTTTCCATTAACATTAACTTTAAATTTTCATTAATAGCACTTTCTTTTAAATTCCAACGCAACTGTACCTGTGAACTTGTTTTATTTACTTTTTGCCCACCAGAACCACTCGCTTTTACAAAACTAAACTCTAACTCTGTCTCATCAATGTATAAACTATTATTAATTTGTATCACCTATTAACAATATAGCATGAACCAACTAAATCCAAATTTGGGCCAACAAAGCTATGGCGATCCTAGCCTAAAATCTAGCGCCAATACTCTCCACCCTCTGTGTATACAACATTATTTTCAACTTAAAAAAAATACTTTGTTATTAAGAACTTAATTAAAAATAAACATATAAGTTTATTAAAAACACTTAACTCAATAATATGAAATGACGATTATACCAGCCCAGCTATGAAAACTGTTGGAACAATTTTTGTTATTATTTGAATACCAATTGTAGCAGAATTAGACTTGTGGAAATTGGCTAGCGATACTAATAAGGACATGTATCAGCATATGACTAATTTTAAAAATCTACTTAAAGAGTCTTATATGTAAAATAGAGTTGAAACTAGTCACCATTCAGATTTCAAACATTTAGTTAATACATTTAATAATGTTTCTAGCTTTGAATTTAACCAAACCAACTGACAATTTATGTCCAATAAAAAATAACTTTGACACTCACTACAAATGACATCAACTCATTTCCTGGGAGATCAATAATTAGCTATAAGCTCTCATTATTTAAAACTTCAAGATAACAATAAATTTATAAGTAATTACAGTGGATTAAGGGCTCCCAGTATATTTTCAGTTTTATTTACTTGCTTCCATGGCAAGAAATATATCCACTGATCATATTTAAATTACTTTATTAACAGCAAATAATTATTCAACAATTGGCACTCAACTTGCTCTGATTAAAGTAATCAAACGAGGTTTTTATGAATAAATTATTTTGTACGTTTTGCTTACTTTTTTGTATCACTCTACCTACTTTTGCGCAAAGCCAGGTAACTATTAATAGCGTTACGAGCTATGAACAGTTTGTAAAAAACTATGCAACTATTGAACGAGATTTAATTGATACGGCTAATTCTGGTCGATCCCCATTACCCCATAATAATGAGCAATTAAGTAATAAATATGAATACGTACTTACTAACCATGGCCTAAATCCATTTACAGCCCCACTTGAATCATTAATTGCAGAGTCTGAATCTAATAAAAAATTTATAAATAATTTATTTGACCAACTCACTTCTACAGAAAATTCTCTTGAGAAAAAATATCTCGAACTATTTAGTTCAGGCTACACACCACAAAGCTTTATTGTTTCAATTAGTGATATGCTTGATAAATTAAAAACAAACCCTTCAAATCAAAGCGCTATTGAAAATAACAATAAACATATTCAAATTTTAAAACAAAGTGCTCCTAAATTGCGAAGTTTTAACTATGAATATAATCAGTTTACACAAAACGCATTAGATATTAGTATGGCCTTTACACTCGATATTGTAAAAAGTGATATTATATACAGGCGTCAAAACAACCTAAATATAGAGGGCATAGAAAAAGAGTACCTAGACATGAAAAAAAGTATCTTACATTATCTAGTAAATAAGCCAAGATTTTCAACCACTAAAGATGTTAAACGACTATCTCCTAATGCAAAATTTTTTCATAAAGCACAGAAATATTTTGCGAAACCTATTAAGGAGCCCTTCAGTATTAATGTTTCAAAAGCATTTAACTTATTAAAAAAATCTCCTCATGCTATACTATTAAGTGCTAAAATCATACAAGCGCTTTATATACTAATAAGAAACCCTAAGGCTCGACAAAATGTAAACCCATTTACTAAAGCTCTTAGCGGGATAATGAACTCCATTGCAAAAATAATTAATGTTAAAACTGAGGTTATAGGCCGTGAAAACATACCAGAAAGAGGTAATGATAATGTTCGACGAGTAATTATAGCTAATCATACCCATGGCTTGTTAGATCAAGTCGCATTAGCTGCCGTCGGTATCAATACTGTTGGTATTCTTGCTGCAGTTAATAATTTCTTACCCAGCTTTATTCAAGGCCGTCCACGACAAATGATTTTAAATTTAGCCAATAAAAATAACTCTATAATTGTTGTTGGAGAAGGAAGTAAGGCTGGAACTGTGGAACAAGTATTAGAATTGGCCCGAACAAATCCTAATTTAGATATTATGTACTACCCTTCTGGAACATTAGGTGATGGCTTTAGATTTAGTAATGAAGCTCGTGCCAATGCCTCCACAATTAATGGAATAATTGATGGACTAATGAATGAAGGCTATAGCATAAAAATGATCCCCCTAGCCAAACCATACAATGGAAGAGGTCATGACGGAAAAACTCACCTTGCCAAAAACAACCCAAGTAATGACTTATTAGTTGATATTAGACCTCAAATAAATTCTGACGTAATTAAATTTTTTCTTAAACATGGTGGCTCCTACGGCTTTGCAGATTACCTTAGGCTTGGCTATTTTGAGTCTACAATGAAGCATAGTAGAGAAGGTCTATTATGGGGAGCAGTAAAAGCAAATTCTATGCAAGAATATATTCACCGCTTACTAAAAACTGACAAAAGTAAAGTTGCTATTAGATATTGCAAACAGATATCTTCCAAATAGTATAACTCAGGTTAATGCTATGTCATTTTTGCAAACAAATAAAACTGACATAGCTTTTATCACATAATTAAATCAGTTCTTAAAACTCTTAGGTTATAACTTACGGCAAAAATTTTATTTTATTATTCTGAGGCAGCAGCAGCTTCCTCTTCAGCAGCTTTAGCTTTTTCAGCAGCATCTGCAACTAGGGCCTCTTTGCCGCCCTCAGCCTCCAGCTTTTTTAAACGATCCTGTTCTTTTTTATAATCTTTAATTTTAGCTGCATCAGGAGCAAACAATACAAACATTTGTCTCCCTTCTCTTTTAGGAGATGTTTCAACTACCGCAACATCATCAAGCAATCCAATTACCCTTTTAAGTAACTTTAAGCCTTGTTCCTGGTGTGCCATCTCACGACCAGAAAACCTGAGATTAGCCTTCACTTTATTGCCGTCTAATAAAAAACGTCTCGCATTGCGAAGCTTTACATTTAAATCGTGATCCTCAGTTCTTGGGCGAAATTGAACTTCTTTAATAACAACAATGGTTTGTCTTTTTTTAGATTCTTTGTCCTTTTTTTGATTTTCATACTTCCACTTACCAAAATCCATAATCTTGCAAGTTGGAGGTTTAGCGTTGGGAGCAATCTCAATTAAATCTAAGCCACGATCTTCAGCTATTTCTAAAGCTTGTCTAGAAGTCATCACTCCTGCCACTTTACCCGTTTCGTCAATTAAACGAACCTCGGGAGCAATTACATCTTTATTTACACGGTATCCACCATTTTTTTTATGTTGCCTTTGGCCTTTTCTCATTGCAGCGATAAGTATTCTCCTTGTTTCTACTATAGCTTAATATTAATTTTCTAAAAAAGTTCTTAAGTTTTTATTATTCACTTCATTTTTTAAATTAGTTATGAAGTCCGTTTTGTTATATCCATTCTTATTTACCCCAGTAAGTAATCTTACTGACACAGTACTATTTTCGACCTCTTGATCACCAATGGTAATCATATATGGAATTTGTTTTAACTGTGCTTCACGTATTTTATAACCTAACTTCTCATTTCTATCGTCATAGGCAACTCTTATGCCTGCAGCTTTTAGCTCTTGTTCTAAGTTTCTACAATACTCATCATGACTAGAAGTAATATTCATGATCACAACCTGCTGAGGCGATAACCAAGTCGGCAATCGACCAGCTGTATGCTCTAAGTAAACACCAATAAAGCGCTCTAAACTTCCAAGAATAGCTCTATGAATCATTACAGGCTGATGAGTTGAGTTATCCTCACCCACATACTTTAAATCAAAATTATTAGGCATATTAAAATCACATTGTAATGTGCCTAGCTGCCATGGCCGCTTTAAAGCATCAACAAACATAATATCTAATTTAGGACCATAAAAAGCACCATCACCTTCATTTACAGTATAATCTAGGTTAAGATTTTTTAAAGCTTTTGCTAAAACACTTTCGGCTTGATCCCAAACCTCATCAGAACCAACCCGCTTTTCTGGGCGAGTTGATAAAAATATTTTATAATTAGACATACCAAGCTTATTATAAACTTCATCTAAAAAAATCATAAAGGATTTAATTTCATCAAATAATTGATCTACACGACAGAAAATATGAGCATCATCTTGGCAAAATGTAGTCACTCGGGTTAAGCCATGTAAAGCGCCAGTTTTTTCATTTCGGTGTAATCTACCAAAGTCAGCGATTCTCCAAGGTAAGTCACGGTATGACTTTTTCGTGGCACCATAAAGTAAACAATGCCCTGGACAGTTCATAGGTTTAATTGAAAATTCACGCTCACTGACATTAGTCGAAAAAATATTTTCTTTATAGTTCGCATCATGACCTGATTTTTCGTAAAGTTGGTTATCAAATATTTGTGGTGATATCACCTCGTGATAGCCATACTTCTGATACCCTTCGCGCATATAGTTTTGTAGTTCATTATATATGATTGAACCACGCTCGGTAAAAAAGGGAGCTCCAGGAGCAAAAGGGTGATTGTACACTAAGCCTAAATCCTTACTCAGTTTACGATGATCACGCTTTTTAGCCTCTTCTAGCAATTTTAAATGCTCAGCTAAATCTTCTTTGGAGTTAAAAGCTGTGGCATATATACGTTGGAGCTGAGGATTATTTTCATCACCACGCCAATAAGCTCCTGCTGTATGTAAAATTTTAACAGCTTTAATTTGACCAATTTTTTGCACATGAGGACCACGACACAAATCAAACCAATCGCCTTGTTTATAAATTGAAACTTCTTCTTCTCCAAGGTCTTTAATTATTTCAACTTTAAAAGTTTCACCCATTTTTTGAAATGTCTCTATTGCCTTTTCAGTGGACCAAATTTCTTTAGTGACTACTTCATTTTTCTTAAGTAAGTGGTTAACTTTTTTCTCAAGTTTTTTCAGATCTTCAGGTGTAAAAGCAAAAGGAGAGTCGAAGTCATAAAAAAAACCGTTTTCAATTACTGGACCGATTGTTACTTTTACTTCTGGCCAAATGTCTTGAACCGCTTGAGCCATAACGTGGGCTGCAGAATGGCGAACCACCTCCAGGGACTCGTCACTGCCCTTAGTGATAATTTTTAGCTGAGTATCATTGGGCAGCACAGTTCGCAGGTCTACAACCTCTAGTTGGCCATTAATTTGCGCGCCTAATGTGTCTTTAGCCAAACGAGAACCAATACTTTCAGCAACTTGTAATACTGTTGGCTCAAATTCAAATTCTTTTATAGATTTATCTGGGAGGTGGATACGAATATTGGACATTTATTTAGTATTTTTTGTAAATTTCATTAACAAGTTGATATCCTTAATTTAAATTTTACCTCATATGCTATAAGGCTAACTAATAATATACTCTATAACTTGTAATTTTCTCAAGGTTTAATGGTAAAGCCCAGCCTTTTAGCTGCGTCCCGTCAAAAATCATATATAAAGCAAATTCGTTCATAAATTCAATGACATAAATACCATTTAAAGTGATAAATTTTACTAATACTAATTATTAAAACAAAGTATTAATACGAAAAACAGTGTCAACTCAGGTCAACTCAATGAAATCTCAAATGACTCATATTTTAATTCTTTGCTATCTGCTAGGACTCGCTCATTTAATATTTAATAAGTCATACTTTTTTTTTCGCACTAGCTTCCCTGACTTAAATTATAAGCTCATAGCCTTCCCATTAAACTATATTAATATTAATCCCCACTACCTTATGCCAATTTTTTTTGTGTCTGCCTTTTTTATATATCTTTTGTGTCTTGTCTTTTATAAAAAAAAAATATCTCAAATTATTGCTTCAACACTATATATTTTAACTCTGTCTTTGCTATACTCAAGGGGTAAAATTAATCATAGTGAACACGCCTGGATAGCTATTGCAATTGGCATTTGTTTTTTAAATATTAAAAAGCCTCTCTCACAAGGTAGTAACCTACTTACAATCAGAACTGTACAAGGTGTTTTGTTAAGCCACTACTTATTTTCTGGACTGTGGAAATTAAGATATATGATCGGGCAAAAAAACATAAATTTTGAAACCATCAGCCTAAACCATATGGCTGTGACTATCGCTGAAGGAACACTTAAAAATAATTTAATTACTAATTTTTTAACTAACAATAGTTTTCTTATTGTTACTGGCTTTATTGGCGTCTTAATCTTTCAAATCAGCTGTATAATACCTATTTTAAAATTAAAATATTACAAAATATGGGCTATTTTAATTTTACTGTTTCATTTTTCAACGGAGCTTTCTTTAGGCATTAACTTTAAACAAACTCGCTTAGCCATTTTACTACTATTATTTATAACACCAATACTTATGGACTTTGAAAAAAATAAAAAGGCCAGTGCAGAATGACTCAAACTCTATCAATTAAATCTAAAAAAATATATTTCGTACTATTATTTATTTACTTTTTAATCTCTCACTTTTTAGTACCCACAACTAAAACAAATGATTTATTTATTTTTTACGACTGGGCTCTTTTTTCAAGCCCTTACAACCGCGCCATTGATATTAGTTGGGATAACAATACGAAATTTTTGTTCAGAGACTTTAACAAAGTAGGCAAACACAAAATAAATGACTTTCACTCCATTTATCATCTTACACAACAAAAAAACATACCTCATCTTAAAAAATATACTAAGCATTTAAAGTCATTTTGCAAGTGTGACGACCTTAAACTTGTCGTTCTAAGTGGTCAAGAAGCTGAACATATTATATTTAAACAAAAATTAAAACCTATAAAAACTTTTGACTTGCTCAAATAAAATCTTTCGCTGGTTGCCTATATTAATCCTTAGGGCAAAGAAACCTTTTCAAAACAGTAAAGTTTGTCTATAATTTATTTTATGAATAAAAACTTGATAAATATTTTAGTCTTACAAACAGGCTGGTGGATTACTACCTTATTTTATGCCAACATGTTTATATTTTTAAGTGCCTGTTTTATCTTACTTATCATTCATTTTTTTTATTGTTCAATTAACATTAAACAAGAATTTTTATTCATTGCTATTGCCACTACTATCGGCTGCCTCACTGATGCTTTAGCCATAAAAATTGGACTTTATA
>CALJPJ010000062.1 GCA_937980625.1 uncultured Bdellovibrionales bacterium | reverse complement strand
ACTGATTTCCTTGGTATTATGAGAGAGCCCAAGTTTAATGAATATTTACCTGAAATTCCCTAAATTTAAAATCAGTTACAATTTCTAACTTTTTCAGAGTATTTGTCACGATCTTCAATTAAAGAGTCATTATCTTTTATTTGATCGTAATTTTTGATTGCACAATTTTTTATCCAAAGCCGAACTAATTTTACCAAAAGAGAGTTCACTGGCAAATATCCATCATGAGTAGGTGGCATACTTTGGTTAATTGCCATAGATTTATAAATTCGACTGCCTTTTTTCTTTTTTAAACGCCCATCTTCTTGGACAACATAATCAGTCAATTTATCAATAACAATACCACTCCCTTCAAACAATACCTCATAGCTCGTCATGTCCTGACCATATAATATGGCACCATCTTGATCTGCTTTGCTACCACTATCTGAATGACAATCTAAACAGCTAGACTTAAAAACCTTCTCATTTACAATTTCGTAATCAATAACTTCTGGCTTATTAAAAAATGGCTTTAACTGTTCTGCTAAAGACTTTGGCCGTTCGGTAACAGCCCCACCTTTGTTTTTTGCGCCATTATTTATCCATTGATAAACTAGGTTGATTTGATTTTCTGTTAAACTATCTTCTGAAGTTGGCGGCATTTTTCGACTACCAGAAATTAATGTTAATGTTTCATAAACAGAACTTTGCTCAGGATTAAAAGGTGATAAAACTTTTTTACCCCCTTTACCCAATAAGGCATTAAAGTTAGATAAGTTAACTCCAGCTTTTTTGTTTTCGCTATTATGGCAGCTTGAGCAATTTTCTTGTAAAACTAGCTCAAATACATCTTGAAAAAATATTTCACTCGGCTTTTCTAACTTTGCCAAAATAGTTTGGTTTAAACCCTCATCAATAGGCCGTTCAGAGGAGTTATGCTCGGCAGAACAAGCAATTAATGCATTAAATAAAAAAATAAAAATAAATACCCTAATCAAACTCATCACTACTTTGCCTCACAAAAACTACTCTTTATCAATTTCTAAATTAACTACAACATCAACAGTATTACCTATGACGCCAGCAAAACCACTCATATCAAAATCAGTACGTGTAATTGTAGTTTTTGCTTGGTAACCGGCTTTACTGGTTCCACGAAAGGCACCGGCACCTATGGCCTTAATAGTAAAAACTACTGACTGAGTCACACCATGCATATTCAAGTCACCTGTAATTGCAGCTGGGTCACCTGACTCGTCATATGTCACTTTAGTCGATTTAAACGTAATTTCAGAAAAGGTCTCCACATCAAAAAAATCTTCGTTACGTAAATGATTATCTCTTCTTTTATTATTTGTATCTATGCTGGCAGCTTGAATTGTAAACTCAACATTTGAGTTGCCACCAGCTTCAAAACTAACCTTACCATCAAATTTATTAAAGCGGCCAACAACTAATGAAAAGCCTAAATGAGAAACTTGAAAACCTATATGGGCATGATCTTTATCTAATTTATAACTTCCGTTTTCTGTTTGAGCTGCCATTAAGTTAGCGCTCACTAATAAAAAACTTACTAATATCATCATTTTTACTTTCATTACAAAACTCCTTTTTTTCTTTCTTTGTAGATAAATACTAATTATAAATAAAACAATTAATAGCTATTACTAAGATAGTTATAATTAATGATCTATTAAGGTATTCTTAAGGCTATAAAAAATAATCTTAAGAATACTTTCTAACGAAGGCTTAAAAAAAACCGACTCATACCAACCCCATTAAATAATTCCCTAAATTCTGAAGCCCACATAAATCATAGTGTGCTCAAACAGCTCCTTGTGGCATAACTTTGCGCATTATCGTTTAAGCGGGCTTCAGAATTTAGGGAATTATTTAATGGGGTTGGTATGAAAAGTAATTTAGCTGGATTACTCAACATAAAATATTGGATAATATTCTATATCTACTCACTTATGGTTTTGTTTTAATGAAAAATTAATATTATTTGACAATAAAAAAGATCTAAATACAGTTGAGGTTATCTTTTAACTTTAATAATACTTACAGCCATAATTTATATAAAAATTAAAAATCTCTGAAAAATTCACTAATTTTAGCTTCTTTCGCCCAAACCGTAAGGTCATAGTGAATGGCTGAGGTATAATCTTCAACTGAAAATTTTCTCTTCCATTTATCTGCAAGAAACTCTTTTTCAACTTTTTTGAGCTCTAGTATAAATTTTTCTCTAGCACTTTTAATTCTCATTCGCTCAGCTTCACTGGTAATGCGGTACTCTCCATTCCTATAGTTCAAATATTTATAACTTTCATATGGCAATAATGCTAGGCTAATATTAGACTTTGATTTGTTTAGCATCCTTATAAAGCCTCTACTAAACTTCCCTTTAAGAGATCTGCTAACCATTTTTCGACTGTTCTTTAGTAAGCCTACCTCAGTTATATCTATTTTCTTAAAACTATGATTCTCCCACCTGAAATCACTAATAGAACTTGATAATTCTAACAAGTACTCTTCTGTTTTGTCAGTAGACCTAGAAACATCTCTTAGCTCTAACCCAACCTTAACATGATTATCCAAGCTGGACTCCCCATAAATATAACCTCGAACTCCCATTGAGAAAAATTTATGAGTTTGAATTCCAATTTGCTCTAATCTTCGAGGGAGTCTTCTTGAGTTCTCAAATCGATGACCAGGAAGACTGGCAAGGCCCGTTAGATCCGTCCCATGAAGACCTTCCTCCATACCCCTCAAATATAAATAGTCATTTACATGCTTTGTCCAAAGAGTAAAGTCCATAAAGCGCTTATACTTTCTTTTCAGGTGAAAAACTAAATGAGTATGAAATGAATGTGTTTCACCTGTAAAGTCTACAAGCTCTTTTATTTGTTGTGAAATTTTATCTAGGTTTACTTCAAAGGCTTTGTTAGATACTTCCCACCCGTAATTCTTATTTGTTGCTGTCTCAAGCTCTTCAGAATATCCGCTCACAAAGTCAGGTTTGAAACTCGTTGGTGCAACTTGCAGTTCATTTAAAAATTTCTTTTTTCTGTTTGTAGCTTTTTTTAATAAATCTAGCCTATCTGCCTCAGAAAGCTTCAACCATTGATTATCTGTAAATTTTGGGTCTTTATACCAAAGAGTTATATCAGCTATAGTACTTTCTTTTTCAAGACTATAAGTAATTAGTGAAGATTTACCACCTGTGGATACCTTAAAACTATTTCCAAAAAAAGTATTATAAACAATCAAAAATTCTAATAGGTTTTGATGCTTATCTAACCCACTTTTAGACAATTGGTCATAAGCATACAAAGCATGCTCATCACTTTTTATCCAATTATTTATTTCATTCCAATCTTGTGTATTCTTAGTCAGTCTGCCCAAAAATTTAAAAAACCTTAATACCTCTAAATATGGTTTATCACTCAATTTGCTTAAATTAAAAGTTAAGCTGTATGGTTTTTTTAAATTTCGTAGCTCTTGATGAATGATTTCTTTATTATCTAAAAAGTATTTAATCTCTTTCTCTGTAAACTTAGCCAAAAAATTATTTATTGCTTTAACCTGGGAACCATCAATTACTGTAGGATCAAAATCCATTTTTTTGAAAATTAATTCGCCACTACCTAACACCTTACCTATTCTGTACGGAATAATTTTTTTAATTAAGCTTGAACAACTCAATGTGGCGGAAGCAGGATTGACAAAAAAAGTCATTGCTATGACAAAAGTATATACTACTAAATTAATTCTAAATAACACTCTATTTTCCATACAAAATAGTATAGCAAAAGTAATGCCTAACTATAGTTCCAGAGTTAGTTAGTTAGTTACTGACTAAAATCCCTGTCTAAATACCCTATATTACTCATCAAATAGAAGGTTATCTTTTAACTTTAAAATCAATTTTGGAAATATTCATTTTTTCATCAAAATAAACTAAATCGCCAACCCTAACAGAAACGATACGTCCGTTATCTGGCCTTTTAAAGTCAAAGTTCTTGGCGATTTCAACTAATTCAATGACCCCTTGTTGCTTAAATTTTACAGAACTGGCTTCAAGGCTGTAACCATCAGAGGTTACAAGTTGATGGTTTCTTGTTAAGAAAACCACCAATAGGTAAGGAGCGCTACTTGTTGGCTTTTTAAGGCGATCAAAAATAACTCCAGAGCCTTTGCTCACAACTACCCCATGTAAACTAATATCCTGGCCAATAATCGCTCTTTCAATGAGCCCATCTTCAAAAAGAGAAATGGAAACCTCAGGGGTAATTTGTTGATAAATAATATGACCATACTGTGACTCGCAGGTATATACTTGCTCTCTAGCTGGTGTAAAAAACCTAAGACGGCCATCAGAGTGAAAATTTATTTCTGAACGCGATTTCAAAGTTAACTCTGTTTCAAAAACACTGGCTTTACCTTGGTCAATAGAGCTTAAATACTCAATTTCACCACTTTCAAATAAAGCAATGTCTGAGTTAAAACCAACTTTGCCATTAACCTGAGCTGTTTTAAAATCAAATGTACTTACTGCCACACAACCTCTTTTATACTCCCCTGAAGGGTAAAACCAAATTAAGGATGCACTATGTATTGATTGAGATGAACGTAAAATTTTAGAACCGCAATGCATTTTATAAGACACATTCGCTTTTGTAGTCCAGGTGGCTAATTCATCTGTATTGCCTTTTGCAAACACATATAATATAGACCCATCGTCACGGTATTTTACTTCAGAGCCTTTTGCGAATTTTATTTTATTTCCTCTGGCAAATTGAATATATTGGTCAGAAGTCAAAATTTTTGATTCAGTAGCAAAAAGAGATAAAGAAAATAAAAAAGTCAATAAAGCTATCTTTAAGTTTGGCATAGGTTTCTCCAGTGGATTAAATCAAAATAAATTCAATACTTTTTATTAAATTTTAAAAGGCCAAATTAATTTACTTCTATTTCAATAATATCTAATTCTGGAAATTTAGTTTTTAATGCCGCCTCAAGCTCATTAATAGATTTACCTAATGTACGCACCATTCTCTCAGAGGTGTCCATAAGAACAGGTACAGGGTCTAACTCTCCACTTCTAATTCTTTCAGCATCTTTCACAATTTGCTCGCGGTTAATCAACCATTCACCATGAAACTCTACCTCAGCTGCTAAGCGTAAACGTCCTGGACCTAAAATTTCAGTTTTAAAACTTGTGATTTTATCTATACTTTTGTGACTAGATAAATACTCTTTTATACTCTCCTCAAGCTGAGGGTCAGCGGAAGCTCCCATAAGTAACCTAGCATTAGAGCGAATCAATATAAAGGCAAGTAAACCAAGTAATCCTCCAATAATTATTGATGTAATCGCATCAGGTAAATTTGTCTGTAAAACTTTAGATAACCAGATTCCTATTAGTGCCAAACATACACCTAACACAGCTAAACCATCTTCTAAGAGTACAGCAACGGTCGTTGGATCATCGCCTGTTTTAATATACTTAAACAGACTTTTTTTTCCCTTTTTAACTTTAACAGCTTTATAGGCCACATATAAAACATAACCCTCAACTACAAAAGCATAAGCTAAAATAAGAATTGGAATTGTTAAATCTGGGTTTTGATAAGGTTGAAGGTTTAATAAACTATGAACACCGTGATAAGTAGTAACACCAAATCCTATAAAAAAAATACCAGTCGCTGAAATCAAATTCCAAAGATACCTGGCGTTACCATAGCCCCAAGGATGCTCTTGGGTGGGGCCGTGATTACTTTGTCTTAGACCAATATATAGTAAAATCTGATTAGCTGTATCTGCCAATGAATGAATAGTTTCAGCTAACATCGACGGGCTAAGAGTAATTAGCCACCCACAAAATTTAGCCACACATATAGTGCCATTACCAACAATGGCCGACAGTACTACTGAAACGCCTGACTTCTTATCTGAATTAGAAATAGATCCTCCAATAAAATAGAAGGCTGATACTAGCTGAAACTAGGCCTAAGGTAAAAATATGATGCATCACATCAATTAAATAACTTTGACTTCATCTCAAAGGCTTTTAAAATTAATTATATCAAATAGATACCTCGAAAAGGAAAGGACTTCCCTATGACAACTAAAATTACTTTTTTAATTACAATTATTAGTTTAGTAGCTTCTTGCTCATTAAAGGAAAAATTAAGTGAGTATCCAACCCCTACACTTCCTGCTCAACCCATGGCTGTACAACCAGTAAAGGCTTTAACCTGGGGATATAAAGGCTTAAATGGCCCAGAGAATTGGAGTCAGCTCTCACCAAGCTTTTCTGCCTGCTCACAAGGTCAATCTCAATCACCAATCAATCTTGTTTGGTCACGCCCTATGGGCAATGCCGACCTTAAATTTCAATTTAACCCTGGACCAGCTCAAGTTTCTGACACTGGAAACACAATAATGGTGAATGTTTCTCCAGGAAACTTAACTTTTATTCGTGGTGAAAGCTTTGAACTTAAAAGTGTTTTATTTCACTCCAGCAGTGAGCACACACTATCTGGAAACTCTTTGCCACTAGAAGTTCAATTGATACATCAAAATACTGCTGGGCAAATTGCCATAATTGCTTTTTTTGCCATTGAAGGACCACGAAATACTTTAATTGACTCCATCTGGAGCAATATCCCTCAAACAAAAGGCATTGAACAAGTTATAAATAGTCACATCAATTTCTCTGAGTTACTACCTAGTAAATATTCACATTACCATTATATGGGATCACTCACGACACCGCCTTGTAGTGAAGGGGTCAGTTGGAATATTTTAAATACTCCAATCACTATGTCACGGGATCAAATTTTATCATTCAGACAAATCTACCCACACAATAATCGCCCTATACAAAAGCTTAACAATAGAAAAGTCACTAACTACTAAGGCGAATCACAGCTTAACCTGCGAGTAAGGACTGTTATCTCAAGTTAACAGCCCTTATTATTATGCAGTTACGTTACTTTGTTTATTGAAATATTAAATTCACCTTGCCTTGGTCCCATTAAACTATTTTGTAAATCGACCACAACACTCTCTCTTTGGTCTTGTGGTATTGATAAAAATAACCTATCTGTTTGTAAATGCTCTGTACCTTTAAAGTAAATCTGTGTAACAAGCTCCTCAAACCCACGCCGTAGAACTCGACAATGAATATGAGATGGACGAACCCAGTCATTTGATGCCGGATAAGCACCTGGCATAATTGTTTTAAACTCATACTCCCCTTGCTCATTTGTAATAGCACGTCCCCAATATTGAAAATTTTCATCTAGCTTGGCCGTATTGGGGTCGGCTGAATGATTATATTTTCCGGTATGGCAAGCTTGCCATATTTCAACTAGAGCTCCGGCCACAGGAGCGCAAGATATTGAGTCAGTGACTTTACCATTAATAATTATAACCTCACCTTCTGCCGCTCGCTCAGAGCCTTGAACCCAAGTTAGGTCATTATCTTTATCTGCCTGATCATTCTCAGGGTAAAACGGTCCTGACGGCTGCTTAGCAGTTTGAGTATTACATAATAACCCCTCCCCAGTTGCTCTACCTGCAATTCCTATGGCTACAGCACCAAGGCCCATTTTTAAAAATTTACGTTTTGATTCTTTCATTTTATATCCTTTGCTCTAAAGACTAATACTTTAAGCTGTTTAAGTTATTAATAATGATTTTAATTTATTACTTTAAAACTGTTATATAAATAAATGTGTTTAAAGTATTACAACTTAAAAAATGTAAATTAAACTCATACATAAATAAAATAGATAAGGATGATAGTTGTAATAGTTATAACCTATGTGCTTTTTATTAGTTTATTCAGCTATAATCAGATAGAACATCCTTTCAAGAGGTGACTATGGGACCAGCTTATTCAGATTTAGTTTATTTTATTGAAGTATCAAACACACTTAATATTTCTAGAGCTGCAGAAAGACTAGGAATAACTCAACCCTCACTAAGCTTAGCCATCAAAAGAACTGAAGATAGTATTGGCACAAAGTTATTAATAAGAAGTAAGTCAGGAGTTAAGTTAACTAAAGCGGGAGAACGCTTTGTTACACACTCACGATCCTTGTTACTTGAGTGGGCAAAAATAAAACACAACACACTTTTATCAGAGCAAGAGCTTACCGGTAGCTATAACATCGGTTGCCACACTTCTGTTGCCCTTTATACATTGCCACATACTTTACCACAAATTTATAAAAAACATTCTAATATCGACATTAACTTCTCACATAATCTATCACGGTTGGTCACTGAAAAAGTAATTAGCTTTAAACTTGATTTTGGAATTGTTGTTAACCCAACAAAACACCCCGATTTAATAATTAGTAAAATTTGCAAAGACAAAGTTCAATTTTGGGCTCATAAAAATTGGGATAAAAACAAAAAACAAACTTTAATTTATGACCCTGAACTAACTCAATCTCAGAGTATCTTGAAAAAACTTTCAAAAAAATCAATTAATATTAAACAACACATTAAAACTTCAAACCTAGAGCTTATCCGTAGTTTGACAGAAAAAAACATGGGCATAGGTATTCTCCCTGGTCGAGTCGTCGCTGACTCCAGTAAAAAATTACTTAAGCCACTAGATATATATCCTTTTTTTAATGATGAAATTTGCTTAATATACCGAATGGATTGCATGAAAACGAGTGCTGAAAAAGACTTTTTAACTACAATTAAAACAGAGTTAAAAAAGTACTTTGACAATAAGGCATAACAAATTACAAACCTGACTTAAACTATACCTTTATTGGTTATTGAGTTCATTAAAAAAGAGCCAATATCCATTATGAGATATTGGCTTTTTATATTACATATTATTTATAATAAATTAGGCCGCATCTTTGTATTTTTCTTCTTGTTGATATTTATATTTGTCTTTGCGACGATTAAGAATTGCTTGCTTTCTATGACTTTTAAATTGATTTAAAATTTTTCTTTTAGTCTCTGCTAAAACTTGTATAACTTGCCGACCTTGTGTCGAGGCAAAAATATTAGTTTTAGGACCAACTAAATTCATTTTAACTTCAAAGGTGTGATTCATTTTTACCATCTGATTTATGGTCACCGTGATTTTACAGTTTTCTGGACTGAACTCAATGATGTCATCTATATGTTGATCAATTAAGTCTTGTAATTCTGGGGAAAAATCTACCCCGTTTAAATTAATTTTTCTTCGCATTTACCCTCCTACATTTACGTTCCAATACATTTAGTTTAGTGCATAAATAATAGTTTGTGGGATTTAACTGCTTTTAATCCTAAATTGAGATTTTAAATGAATCAAAGTGAATGTATAACAACACTCACTATACCAGCCCTATTCAATAACTCCCAAAAATTTTAAACTTATTTAAATTGTAATGTGCTCAAACAGCTCCTTGCAGGAGAACTCCGCGCATTACAATTTAAATAAGTTTAAAATTTTTGGGAGTTATTGAGTAGAGCTGGTATTATAAAACTGATTTATAACTTTAATAACTTCTTCTGGACATTCGTAATTGGGCATATGACCACAGTTTTTTACAATTTTACCTTTTACATTCGGCATTTTTTCTAGATAAGTGTGATAAGTGCTTATAGGTAACAGTTGATCTGACTCACCCCAAATAATAAAAGTTTTTTGATTAATTTTGGGTAGATATTCGTCTACAGCTAATGTTCTATCTTGAGACAGGATAAACTGTTTATTTTTTCTTTTTTTAACATTTTTTAATGTATTTAAATAAACTCTCTCTGGCCACCAATGAGAGTTATGATAAGCTTTTTTATAAAGCTGTCTTAATTTTCCGGTGGAGGGATTAACCATTGCATCTGCCATCCAAGTATAGTCAGCATAAGCCCCAACCGCATTTAACAAGAGCATGGACTTAATATCTTCAGGAAATTGAATGGTCCACCAAAAAGACATCCAAGTTCCCATACTGCCCGCAATTAAATCGTAAGGCCCATTACAAATTTTCTTCATTTTATTATTCATGATAGCCGAAAATCGATTCACTCTAAAATCATTTTTGTCGGCAAAGGGGTCTGATTCACCAGTTCCTGGGTAATTAAACGCGACCCAGTGCCCTTTGACTTTATCTTGTTTTTTTATTTCTTGTAATATATTTGCCCAATTTAAAAAATTATCGCCAATACCATGAACTATAACTTTACAAGAGCAATCCTGATCAGCAGAGCAATTATTAAAATGGGAATATTCAATCCCTTCTGTTTTTGAAACTTTAATACCATTTAACTTTAAACCAAGCTCAATAAAATTATCATTTACGTCAACCGGTGACTTAAAAAATTGAATTAATGCCCAGGTAAAAAATAAACTCAAAAAAAATGAAATCTTTAAGCCAATATTTTTTTTAAAAAAATTAATAATCATAATAATTGTTAACTTATTCTCTCAGGTTAGTTTTAGCAGACATTTTCATGTCACTTGAATTAAAAAATGTACTCACTACCTCTTTAAATTCACTAAATGTGTTACAAACTCTTACTTTTGTATAGAAAGCATGGCCAAAATTTAACCAAACGCTACTAGTTTTAACATAAAATTTTAATCGCACAAGTCCCAAACGTTGATCATAAAATTTTTCGGTGTACTTAGTGAGAATTAACAAACACTTTCCGTATTCACAGGCTTCTTGCTCTGGTGATATTGGCAACTCTTGCTCTTTTCTCCCTGCTGGAGGAGCAAAACCAAGCTTAGCCCCAACTTGCCACAAGAGCCAGGGCCTTGCTGTTAATGCTCGACCTATCATAACCATGTCACAGCCAGTTTCTTTGAGCATCGCAAATGCATCTTCGCAAGTTTGTACATCTCCATTACCAATAACAGGAATATCTAAAAGCTCTTTAATATACTTTATTTGCCCCCAATCCGCCTTACCTCGTCGCTTTTCACTTGCTAATCGAGGGTGAAGAGTCAGCCAAGAGGCTCCAGCTTCTTGCAAAGCCAAAACAAATTTCTTTAAAAAAGCTTTATCTTTTTGAAAACCAGCTCTAATTTTAACCGAAACGGGTAAACTAGTGTGCTTAACAGTCATAGCTACAACTTCTTTGGCATATTCGATATCACCCATTAAGGCCACACC
>CALJPJ010000061.1 GCA_937980625.1 uncultured Bdellovibrionales bacterium | reverse complement strand
TGGACCTCCATACATAGTTAAAACCTAATAGTTAGATATTAATTAAGTATTTGTAGTTTATCCTAGTCTCAATTATGTTTTGAATGTGTAGATTTCTAAAAACTACTGTTAATTATAGGATAAGTCTTACATGAAAATACCCGTAGTGCCTAAAAATGAAGCGAAAAGGATAGGGGCACTTCATGCACTAAATATACTTGATACAAAACCGGACTCAGACTTACAGCGCTTAGTTGAGCTTGCAGCCATTGTAACTGAGTCTCCTGTGTCATTGGTTAGCCTTATTGATAAAAGTAGGCAGTGGTTTAAAGCTAAGGTTGGCATAGACATTGAACAAACAGAAAGAGAAATTTCATTTTGTGGGCACACAATAACTCAACCTACAAACGAAATATTTGAAGTACAAAGTGCTGATCTAGATGAAAGATTTAATAAAAACCCACTAGTCTTAGAAGAGCCAAATATTAGGTTTTATGCCGGGGCCCCTTTGGTTACTCAGTCAGGTTATAAAATAGGTACATTGTGTGTTGTAGATAGTAAAAGTAAAAAGCTATCTTTAGAGCAAAAAAAACAACTAAAATTAATTAGTGAACAAGTAATTAGGTTAATTGAGATTAAAAATGAGTCTGAAATTAATAAAAAAAAATATGATGATAGCACAATATTTTTATCTAAGTTAAGTCATGAAATTAGAACTGCATTGACATCAATATCTGGATACTCTGATATTCTAATTGAGAGACTTTCAAACAATACTGACAAATTAGTATCCGATTCACTAAGCTCTATTAATGCTAGTCGACTACATTTACTTGAGTTAGTGGGTGACGTTTTAGATTTATCAAAGTTGGATGCTAAGCAAATTTCAAGATCAGATCAAATAGTTGATATTTTTAAATTTATTAATCAGGTAGTAAAATTAAAGTTATTAGATGCAACAAATAAAGGGATTTTTTTAAAAGTTGTGTTTTCGGAACAAGTACCTCAAAATATATTTGTTGATCCACTTTTATTAAGGCAGGTAATATTAAACCTATTATCTAATGCAATTAAATTTACTGAGCAGGGGGGAGTTAAAGTAGATGTTGATTATATCTTTGATGATCAGAAACTAAGTATATCTATTTCTGACACAGGCCTTGGTATTGCTGAAAATGAAATTGAAAAGTTA
Source organism: uncultured Bdellovibrionales bacterium (assembly GCA_937980625.1). Lineage (GTDB taxonomy): Bacteria > Bdellovibrionota > Bdellovibrionia > Bdellovibrionales > UBA1609 > JAHDIR01. Next base: position 2,166 of record CALJPJ010000061.1, on the reverse strand, counting down.
TTCGCTGCATATGAGCAAACAACGTCCGGCAAGCAATCAGCTGTTAAAGGAACTGGTCTGGGGCTAATTATATCTCAAAAATTAGCTAAAGTATTAGGTGGCAGAATTAATTTAACTTGGTCTAGAGTCGGAGTGGGGAGTCACTTTCAGCTGTTAGTATCTGCTGCTACTATTCAAGAAGCACAAAAAAAACAGATAACTAACACTATTAATACCGAAAAAATAATTAAGAAAAAGAAACTATCACTACTAGTTGTAGATGATGTTAAAGAAAACAGGTTTTTATTTAAGTATTATTTGAAAAAGTTTAATTTTTTAATCGATGAGGCATCTAACGCAGGACAAGCAAAAAAACTTTTTAGGGAAAATAGTTACGACTATATTTTTTTAGATATCCAGCTTGGTGATACCAATGGATTAGACCTGCTGAAAGATCTTAGACAAATTGATAAAAACAGCAATAATAAATTTATTGCGTTTACAGCATCTAGCACTGAACAAGAAAAGCAATTTTGTTTAAAAAATGGCTTTACTGGTTTTGTAGCTAAACCCTTTGACAAAAAGGCAATTTTTGAAGTTATAAAAATATAGTTTGATAACCAAGCCTAAAAACAGTTTTGATTAATGTGACCTAAAGTTTTATAACTGGTTTTTGTTCTTCTGGTTGCTTAATTTCAGGTTTTTCTTTTTCTGGGTTTTGAATTTCTTCACGTTCTGGTACCTTAACATCTGGTCTTTTACTTTTGTCATTCATCATTTTAAATCCTTCTAAGGTTAATATAATTTATCAGTTAATCATAAATCATAAATTTGAAAATAAAAACATAGCTTTGTTATTTAAATGTGTAAAAAATAGCACAAAATGTAGAATTACAACAATTTAATTTATCTGATATCCTAAGTGCTAAAAGTAATTGTAAAGGGAGTTTTATAAAGAAAGAAATTATAAAAAAAGGCCGTTTATTCAACGGCCTTTTTAGACAAGTTATTGTATTTTCATCATTGCACTAATTGAATTAATATTCATGTGCAAAGTTGGCATTATTTTATCGCGTACGTATGATTTAACATGCATAGGTACCTCATCATTTTCAAGGAGCTTTTGGTACTCTTTAAGCCCATGCTCTTCACCTTCTTTCAAAGATTTTAAGGCGGCGGTGTTGCCAAATAGTTTGGCTGATCCAACAAATAAAGACACAACTGTGCCCCAGATTCCTGAATCATACTCAGGTAATTCGTTTTGCTTGAGGGCCATTTTTTTGAAATAGGTCACATTAGATCTGTGATTTTTAAGCATTTCATTTAAACGTTCAAGTTCTGGCTTAGAATCAATTTTATCAATTATCGACTCGTAAGCCTCAACAGCTGAAATTTCGCCACGTACTAATCTGTTCATGGCTTTGCCGGCCTCTTCTGATGGAGTCCAGTTAGTTTGAGTTAAAACTTGTGGTTTCACTTTTGGTGTTGTGTATGTTGTAGTTTTCATACTACCTCCTTTGTTGTTAGTTTGATTTATTAAAAAAAATTATAAAGTTGTTTTTTTACCTTTAAAAATACTTGTTATGACAGAAATTACAAATAGAACTAAAAATGCAAAAAATAAAATTTTGGCTATACCTACTGCTGAGCCAGCAATTCCGCCAAAACCGAATACAGCAGCGACAAGTGATATTACAAAAAAAGTGACTGACCAGCTTAACATATATTCTCCTTATTTGATCGTTGATCATGTTAATTTGAATTAAGATTACTACTAAAAACTTTTTTCTTCATGTTGTGAATATTAATTATTGGTTTACAAATCTACACATTAACCTAAAAATTGTTTAATATTATTAATATGTAATAATTGATGAGGTTGGATTACATTTTTTATAAATGCTTGGTGATTAACTTCAGTATCATTAAGACTACTTAAGTACTGTTCAAGTATTTGTTTTTCCATTTTCAACATTCGAATGAGTGCTGAATTAAACTTACTGAAATCAATTAGATTTTGTTTATTACTATAAATATTTTTGTTTATATTTTTATTAGTTAATTTTATATTTAAATTTTTTTTATGTTCTTTTATCCAGTAGTTAAAAGATTTAATATGATTGTTGTGATGTATTAAAAGAACTTTCTTGTATTTTTTCGGAACATAAATATTTTTTTTGATAGTTG
>CALJPJ010000060.1 GCA_937980625.1 uncultured Bdellovibrionales bacterium | reverse complement strand
TTACATATTTAGGTCGACTAATCTATTTAGCCCCATTTTTAGTTAGAGGTATGTTATTTCATTTGTATCAGACAAACGGGGAATATGATGATGTTAGACAAATTACTTAATAGTTTTAATTTATTATTAAAGACAAAAAATTGGGTGAGACTAGACCAATACAGTGTTGTTAGTAAATCACAAAGTTCAAATTCGTTGGAAGATAAAAGTATTGACTTGACTATAGCAGCAATAATACATGGTGATGAGGTCATTGGTTTAGATGTGATTTACTCTTTAAGTCAAAAAATTTTAAATAATGAGATTGACTTGCAACACTTAAATATATGCTTCACTTTGGGAAATATAGATGCCTATAAGCAAAATAAGAGGTTTATTGAAGATGACTTAAATAGAGTTATAGGTGCAAATGTGCAATCATTAGAGGGGCAACATGCTTGTCGACTTGAGAGAATTTTAAGCAAAACGAAGTTTGTACTAGATATTCATCAAACCAAGAACCCTATAGATACTCCATTTTTCACATCATATAGTGATGAAAGTAGCATATATTTTTGCCACCAATTAATGCCTAAAGCTCCCATTGTTATGTCTAAAAAAGAGTGTAAAAATTTTGAATGTGACACAGATAGTTTCGTTTATGAGCACGGGGGAGTGGGGGTCACTTTAGAGTTAGGCTCTATTGGTGATCAAAGTAATGTTAGTGCAGGAGTTCAAGCTTGTATTAACGGGATAAAGTACTTGTTAAGTCCTGATAAGGTAAATACCCCTGACCAAGGTAAAGTCATTTATGCTATTTGTAAAAAAGTAACTTTAAAAAAAAGTGAACAGTTAAACCCTAATATCAAAAACTTTGCTCCTGTTAAGAGTGTGGATGAGTTTATAGTCGAAGATAAAACAAAATTAACTCTAAAAGGTGATTTATATTTCTTGTGGCCAAAGCGTGAAGGGTTGCAAAGTGTATATATCGTTGAAAAAACAACATTAGGAACTTTGAGACAGGAAGAATTCAATTTTAAAATAAAAAATAGAAATAGCTTATTCAAAAATAAGTCTTTAACTGAAGTAGAGGTTTTTGGATTAAATTGTAAATATAATTTGTCAGATGGGCATAGCTATATTGATAGTAGTAAGTATTATGGGCAAGTCTTAAAAAAATTACCGCAAATATGGAAAGATGCTAGTGATTTATCTATTCCAGTTATGGAAAAATATTTTAAACAATGCTTTGCCGATTTTTATGGTCTTGGTGGCTTACATAAACAAATCGAATTTTCAATTTGTCCAACAGCATCTAATAGCATAGATGTAGTAGCGGCCTGGGCAAGTTCGCTGAACTACAACGTTGGTTTAGTTGAGCCAACATTTGATAACCTAGCTTTACTAATTAGACGGCGTGGAGCTAGTCTGACTGCAATTGAAGAGAGTGATTTATTTAATATTAACACTTTAAGGCAAAAAATAAAATATAACAAAATTAAAGCTTTGTTTATAGTGAACCCTAATAACCCAACTGGTAAGGTTTTAAGTGAGCAGCATTTAATTGAAATTTCAAATTTATGCTTACAAGAAGAGGTAACCATTATAATTGATGCTTCGTTTAGGTTCTGTCATAGAAAGCTAATTGATGATTATAAAATATTTCAAGACAATAAAAATTCATATATTTTTATTGAAGACACAGGAAAGTGTTGGCCAACTTTAGATTCAAAAGCGAGTTTACTTTGCTATAGTCCTGAATTAGCAAAAGACATTAGAGTTATTTATGAGGAAATATATTTGTGTTCATCAAATTTTACTTTAAATATTATTTCTGAGTTTATAATTGAGACTCAAAGAAAAGGTGGAGTTCAGTTTGTACAAAACTTAATTGAAAACAGGCTTTTATATTTAAAAGAAGCTCTTAAAAATACTGGCCTTATCATATTAGATCGTCCAAAAGAATCTTGTATGTCTGTGGTTTGGTTAGATACTAGTTTTTTAAATATGACAGATCTAGATTTTGTTCGATACCTATCAAAGTTTAATATATCATTACTGCCAGGTCGATTTTTTTATTGGGACAGCTAGAAATATAGAGGTAATTTTAACGTTAGACTATCACTAATGAAAAAAGAAGGTGACTTTATTGCCTCTGTAAATCGTTTAAAAGAGATTTTATCTAAATTGAATGAGTCAGAGATTCATTCTGTTTATGAAATGAGTCAGGAGTATGTGTTAAATGCTTGATTCAGTAGCTATTATTGTTAATGAATATCATCTTCTAATTAATGTAATAAAAGATTATATTATTGAGCAAGGTTATGGCTGTGATTTTATTCATTGGCAAGATGTTAGTTGGAGTTTTTCTAGTGATGGAGCTAAATCTCAAATGTTGTCAAAATATAAGGCTATCTACCTTGATCGTTTAGGGGAGGGGACCTTTTCTTATCTTAGCCAAATAAAATTATATGAAAGTATGAATGAAGATTGTACTATTGTGAATAATCCAAGTAGCTATATTGTTAGCAGAGATAAAGCATTAATGGCTTTAGAGTTTCAGAGGCTAAATATCCCTCATCCATTAACATTAGTAATACATAGTTTAAATGATTTGTCCTTGCAGTTGAAAAGTAAAATAAATGAACATTTTGTAGTTAAATCAACACAAGGATTTTGTGCAAATGAGGTTAAAATTTTTCACAAAAGCAAAATACCATATGAGTTCGTTGAAGAAATTATTAGTCGAGACAAAATAATTATATTGCAAGATTATATTGAAAATCCGGGTGAATTTATCTGGCGAATTGATATTGTAGATGGGGAGGTCATAGTAGCCAACCAAAGATTTAAATATAATAAAAAAGGCAAGCCAATTTGCAATGGAACTCGTGGAGGTGAAATTATTTTTCACAGCCCTTCAAAGTTAGATCATGAAGTTAAAAAATTAGCTTTAGAATCTTGTAAAAAATTGAATTTGTCTGTTGCCGGTGTAGATATTATAAAGTCAGCATCTGGGAAACTGTTTGTTATTGAAGTTAATCCGGAACCAGATATAACATTAGATAAGTATGAGTTTCCCAAAGCAATAGGAAATTACTTAATAGGGCAAATAAAATGAATATTTTAAAATGCAAAAATGTAACTAAAGTATATAAAGTGAAGCAGGCAGGGGACTCTTTTAAGGGACTGATTGAAGGCATATTTTCTCCCAAGTATGAACAGGTTATCAGTGTTAATAATATTGATATTGAATTGACTAACGGGACTTGTTTGGGTGTTTTAGGGACTAATGGCTCTGGTAAATCCACTTTAACAAAAATGCTCACAGGACTTTTAGAGCCTACAAGTGGTGATATACAAGTTTTAGGGCATAAGCCAGCCAAGAGATCTCGAGACTTCTTAAAAAATATAGGCGTTGTGTTTGGGCATAAATCGAGTTTGTGGTGGGACTTACCCTTGATTGAGAGTTTTAAGTCTCAAAAGTTAATTTATGGAATTTCGCAAAACGATTTTGATATGAATTTAGAAAAAACCTGTGAAGCTTTTGACCTAAAAAAAATACTGAATAGGCCAGTCAAATATTTGTCACTGGGTGAGCGTGTAAAGGCTGAGATTTCAGCAAACCTATTGCATTCACCAAAAGTATTATTTTTAGATGAACCCACAGTCGGTCTTGATGTTGTTTCAAAGTTTGAACTGCGTAAGTTTATTAAGTCTTGGGTAAAGCAAAGTAGTACAGTTGTTGTTTTAACGACACATGATATGGTTGATGTTGAAGAGTGCTGCAATAGGGTTGTCTTATTAGAAAATGGTTCAAATATGTACGATGGTGACTTTAAACAACTTAAAGATAAACTCATTAAATACAAGATCTTAGATTTAAAGTCTAATGATAGGCCATTAGTTAAAGATGAAATAGAATCTATATTTTTAGAAATTAAAAAAATTGATGAATTAGCACAAAGTATTGATCTCACCCCAGAGTTGATTTCTGTTAAAATTGATAAAAGCTTAAGTTTAAAAAATATTTTTGAAAAAATTGAGCATTCAATTGATTTGGATATTAACTTAAGACTTCCAACTCTTGAAGAATCATTAAGAGATTTTTATTTAAATGAAAATGGTGTGAGCTTATGATGTTGAGCTCCATAAATCTTGATATAGCAAAAATATATATGAAAAACGGGTGGCGAGTTGTATTAGTCGACAGAGCTATTTTATTTATTGATATTTTTGTTGCAACAGGGCTTACTTTTTTAATGCAAATGATGCTTTGGAAATACATTTACAAAGACTCTGGTGAAGTAGCTATTCAAGGGAAAACTTTTTCTGATATTTTGTTATATTATTTATACGTAATCTGTTTAAACCGTTTTAATAATGGGTATGGTATAATTGAAGATATTTCTTATACAATTTATTCAGGAAAAATTGAACTCGCATTGGTAAAGCCTTTTAGCTTTAAATTGCAGAAAATGTTTGATTATTTGGGTGGCAGTTTAGTTTATTTGCCCTTAGCTTTATTGCCACTCATTATAGATGTGACAATGTTTAGTAACTATACGGTTTACACTGGCTTAGGCTTGATTGTTGGTTATCTAGTGCTATTAGTTTTAAGCCAAGTCCTGTGCTTTTTATTGGCTTTTATAATTTCTCTCATTACTTTTAAATCAGAAAACTCAGGAGTTGTATTAGCTCTTTATAGTATTTTAGCTGCCTTCCTTGGTGGTGCCTTACTGCCTGCTAACTATTGGCCTGAAAGTATGCGTTTAATTATGGAGTTTAATCCGTTTTCTTATACCATGGGAGCAATTTCAGAGTTTTCTTTAGCGCCATCAATAAATAGTTTTCTAAGTTGTCTAACTGGTTTGCTAATTTATATATGCATATTTAATTTAGTTAGTAATAAATTATGGAAAATGCTAACACGAGATTATAAAGGGTTAGGAGGTTAATATGAAAATTAAGTTTCACTTTTTATATAAAAATATTCTTGTAAATTTATATTATCGTTTTAATTTCTTAGGGATGATGTGTATTTTAATAATTGCTTACGCTACAAAGCTAATTTTTTTAGATAGCCTTTTGCAATATACCCCGTCAATTGCAGGTTGGAATAAGTTAGAGCTTGTGTTTTTACTTTATACAATGATTTTATCTCTTTTGATATCTGACACTATTGATAGTTCTGTACTCAGGTTTTTTCAAAAAGTTTATCATGGTGAAGGGGATGTGTTTTTTATAAAACCTATATCCTTATTAAATTATATGTTTTTAGCTTGGGCTAAAACTATAAATTTAATACCAATATTTATCATGACTATAGGCGGGCTAATATACTTTTATAATGTGTTTTGGGGCTCTAGTCTTTTGTCGTTACTACTTTATTTATGTTCTTTTGCTTTAGGTATAATAATTAATGTATTATTAGTAACAAATTTATCTTGCCTGACATTTATTATTAAAAGGCAAATTCCAGCTGACTTTTTGTTTTCTGAATTTACTAAAATAATGATTTTGCCAATGGGTGTGTTTTCTAGAAAAGTTGGTTTGTTTTTATTAGTTTTGTTACCTTCTATTTTTTCGGCTGCAGTACCAGCAGCTATTTTGTTAAAAAGTGATTATTCTTTACTTAAATATCAAAGTCTTGGGTTTGTTTTGTCGTTACTAGTTTTTTATATGTTTTATAAGTATAGCTTGAGTAGGTACGAAGGTCTTGGTGGGTGATGAAAAAAATATTAGTTACAGGAGACTTTGAACTGCCAAATATTGATTGTGATTTGGGCTATGAGTTGGTGCATCTTAAGACGCCAAAATCTGAAATAGATGTTTTAAACCATTTGAAAGATTGCTGTGGTTATATTCTCGGGGGGCCGGAGTTTCTTAGCTCAGAAATGATCAGCCAGCTTCCAAAGCTAAAGTGTTTGGCCGTAATGGGCACGGGAACCAATAGCTTTGTTGATATTAAAGCAGCAAAAAAGTATGGATTAGTAGTGAAAAATACACCAGCGATGAACGCTGATGCTGTTGCAGAGTTTACACTAGCCCAAATTATTAATAGTTTGAGTCATGTATTTTACTCTGTAAATGAACTAAAAAATGGGACTAGTTGGTATCAAGGGCAGCGAAAATCTTTAAAAGACGCT
>CALJPJ010000059.1 GCA_937980625.1 uncultured Bdellovibrionales bacterium | reverse complement strand
CACTAAACAAATTACTCTTGTTAATACTTACACAGACCAAGCTATTATTCATGAGGCTGGAGACCTTTCAATACCAGAATATAATCCTGGAGAACTATTTTAGTTACCTCGCTTATTTTATTTCAAAAGTTATATTTGGTCGTGACTCATAAACCTAATTGTATAACTATCTTAAGTTGAAGAACTAATAGCTAGGTTAAATGAGTCACAGTCTTATTTTGATACAAATACCCTCCCTTAAGTAGCACTATTTTAAAATTTTATATATTTAGACTAAAGTTATATTAGGTTTTTGACGATAGGCCATAAATGGGTATGTTTACAAAGTTTCTTCTAGTTATTATATCAATGTTTATTAATATTGTTTTGTGGCAAAATTGTGCACCAGCTTTTCAGTCAAATACCTTTGATGGCAATAGAGAAATTTTTAGTGGTATAACACAACAGCCTAGTGGAACGCCAGAGTTCAGGCAGTCTCCCTCAAAACAGTCATATATAATTAATCAAAGAAAATTTGTTAGATCTAATGATGGGTTTAACTTCAAATGTAGTAATAATAATGAAGGAATACAGGCTTTAAAACCTGGGAAACTCACTCGCGATGAAATTAAAAATACAATCAGAGATGTTTTAGGTGTTACAAACGTTGGTTTAAATATTTACCCGACTCAATTTGAGTCATATAAATTTGCTCAAGCTAATTTGTTACGAACAGAGGACACACTTTTTTCGGCAATGGAAACTATCTCCGAGAATATAGCAAGTAGCTTTGCTCAAAGTATTGATGACAGAAATAACCCTATATGGCGATGCGATATCAATAATGACTGTTATAAAGACTTAATTGAAGACCTACCTAAATATGTTTGGAGAAAAAAACTAACAGCCTCTGAAATATTAATAACAACACAAGTGGCTAATTATGAGCCAAACGATAATAGGCAAGAGAAACTGCAAAAACTAGATGATTTAGTGACCTTTCTTATTCGCTCACCTCAGTTTATTATTAAAAATAGTTTACCAAAAAACTTTTCATCATCTAGCACACTAGATGCTATAAGTTTGCTAAATCGCTTGAGCTTTTTCTTTGCTGCTTCGGCCCCTTCTCCTCAGATGCATGATAAATATTCGAGCAAAAGTGTTCTTAACACTCAAGACATAAGAGATATTACTGATGAAATACTTAGTGATGGCAATATTCAAAATACATTTATCAAGAAGTTTTTAAGTTCGTATCTTGGCTACGATAGAGTTAAAAATTTTGATGATCTTTTTGCTGGAGAAAAAATATCTGACATTATTGAAAATGATTTAGTAACTTTATCTAAAGTTTTCACCAATAATGAACCACTTGCAAATCTAGTTGCCTCGCAAGATAATAGCATTTTAACTAATAAAAGTTTTGCTTATAGCTCATTTGGTAATGAGTTAGATTCAGCACCCATCAAGCGTGGCACAGGAATTTTATCAACAATATTATGTGAACATTTACCATCTATATCACAAGCCACTGAAGAAAAAATTGCTGAAAGAGTCGCTGAAATGCCACAAGGTTTAAATAATATAGAAGTGATGGAGTTCCATAGAAGTTTTGAAAACTGTGCTATTTGTCACAATATTATTGACCCTCCTGCTATAGGCCTGGAAGTAATAGGTCCATTTGGAAACATAAGAGATACCTACCCTAATGGTGATAAAATTGATCCTTCAGGGTCTTTGGGTCAAAATTCATTTAACAATTTAAATGAATACTTAGAGATCATGTCAAAATCAATAGATTTTAAATCCTGCTTTGCAAATCATTTAGTTTCAGCAGCGATGAGTACCGCTCAAACCACTTATAACTCATGTTTAACTGAAACCTTGTTTTCTGAAAATGAAAATATTGGCTTAAAAGACTTAGTGTACAAATTTGTGACTTCTAAGCACTTTGTTAGAGCTCAAGTACCCACTTACCCAAATGGAGAAATTAATTAGTGAATCATTTGAAAAAACCAAGTCGTAGAGAGTTTTTAGCCAATATGTCCTATTCTTTAGGTTTAATAGGGGCTGGGCACTTGTTTAATCAAAAGATTTTTGCTCAAAGCACCTCTCCTATTACAAAAGTAATTCATATTTTTGTTCCCCACGGAATACTCAATACAGGTGACCTAGTAAAGGGGAACTGGTTTATTGGTGATAATACCCCTTTAAATGTATTAAGTAGCTATAGTGGTGATATCCGATTTATAAGAAGAGTTAATCAAGGGTACGCAAAAAGAGTTCGTAACTCTTCCCATTCTATATTACAGTCATCTTTTTTAACTGGTTGCTCTGTAAGAGTACTTCATGGGCAACAGGCTGACTTAGGGGATAATACTGGCGATTCAGAAGGTAGAAGTGTAGACCGAGTTGCTGGTGAGTTTTTAAAAAATAAAAACCAGTCAAAAATTACCAGTTTAAATATGAGTATCTCAGATCAAGTTTTAGACAAAAACTCTAATGGTACTAATTTTATGTTTAAAACAATTAGTTGGGACGGCCCTCGAACAGTGGTTCCTGCAAAAATTAGATTAAGCGAAGTCTACGAAGAGCTAAAAAAACATCATGATAGTATTAATAGCTGTAGAACTCAGCCTGCTCCTAAAGATAATACAGCATTAAGAAATCAAATTAACGCAATAGATAAAGAAATAGCCAAGTTCGGCTTAGTTAATGATAATTTAAAAAATTATTATAGTGAAAATTTAATGCCAAAAGTTGAAATGGAAAAATTAGAAAAGCAAATTAACGATAATATAGCTGATAAAAACCGACAGAAAAAAACTTTAACTGACCTCCTTAATGGAGAGGAAAGTCAAGTTATAGAGCCAGTAAACTGTCTAGAGCTTGCCAATCCTGGAAATCGATTTGATGGCATACCATCTATTATGAGCTATGATTATAGAGCAGATCGAACAAATAACACAAATGGTTACACTGACAAAGCCAAGGCTCAAGTTAAACTCATGGTTAATGCTTTAGCAAGTAATTACACAAGTAGTGTGGCCTACTCTCTTGGCGGTAGGATCCATGGCCAAATTCATGCCATTGCCCATAATAACTCCACTGAGATAGGTAAGCTTAGAGCTGCAATCGGCAACAATGGCAATGTAGGTGAAACTAAGTCTAAACTATTTACTTCATACTTAAGAATTATTTTCGATATTATTAGAGATTTGATTTTAGAACTTAAAGCTGCTGGCATTTACAATCAAACTCTCGTTCTAGTCGGTGCCGAGTTTGGTAATCAAAAAAATGACACTCATCACGGAAATAATGTTCCTTGGTTAGCTATAAACTCTGGTAAAAGTGGCGAATATGACAATGGTAATATCCATGTCGGTGATATACATACAAGCACCTTAAATCGTATAGGTATGGTCAATGCAACATCCTTTGGTAGCTCTGATAGTGACTTGAATCGAGCTGGTCGATTTGACCCTAATATTTTTTAAATACTAAAAAACTCAAAAGTGTTTACAGTGATAAAACACTGAAAAAATAAAAAGCCAAGTGGCACAAACTGAAAGTACTTCGACCTTAAAAATATATGACATATTACATCGGGCTATTTAACTCAAATCAGCTTTAAAGGGTATAGACGATTATTATCTCATGAACCATATCTTTACTGATGTCTTGAAGTTTTACAATCTAGCTTGAACCTACGAGCTAAATCATAAGTATTCTGTAAAAGCATTGTAATTGTCATTGGTCCAACACCTTTAGGCACAGGAGTAGCTGCTGCAACCCAGCCATCAAGCTCAGCATATCTTACATCACCTACTAATTTATTTTTTCCATCAATTTTTTTTCGATGAATACCAACATCTATAACTACTGCCCCTTTTTTAAAGTCGTCCTTACCTAAAAACTCAGGACGGCCAGCGGCGACAACCACAATATCAGCATCTCGAGTATGCTCTTGTAAGTTTTTAGTTCTTGAGTGACAAAGAGTTACAGTAGCATTAGCTTGCTGTAATAAATTAAACATGGGCAAGCCTACGATTTGACTACGACCTACTACTACTGCTTTTTTTCCTTCTAAGTCAATTTTGTAATACTTTAAAATTTCCATTACACCATTCGGTGTGCACG
>CALJPJ010000058.1 GCA_937980625.1 uncultured Bdellovibrionales bacterium | reverse complement strand
TAAAGGGAGTGAATAAGATTTTAAATATTTAGGGTTTAAAAGTAAACAAAATACTCCAGCGAAACAAGTTAAGTGACTTTTGCTCCAGTTAAGTTTAAGTAAAGAATTTAATTTTTCAAAAATGAACTCAGCAAAAGTTCTAGTGATTGGAGCTGAAAACTTACAAGTTATTGTGTAAAAAAACAAAAACACACAGGTTATTAACCAAGATACTTTTTTTGGTAAAAGTAAATAAAAAAATTTTTTATAAAAATGTAGATGAGTTCCTGAGATTACAAAAATATGAATAATACCTGTGGAGATAAATATATCTTTTAATTGTGGGTTATTTATTTTTTTTCCGCATATAATGGCTGCAACTTCTTCAGAACGAAATTTGTTTTTTTTAGATTGCTGCTGACAAGTTTTTTGTAATTTTTGCGATAGCGGCTGCATAAGGCGAACAACTTCAATAAAAGGAAGAGAGCTTAAGATTAAGATACTAAAAAATATTTTTGTAATCATTGGCAAAGACAGATTGCAACTATAGATAGAGCATATATTTGTAAGTCCAAGTCCTCTGGATCAAAAAATTGTTCTAAAATCGAAAAAAATATTTAATTAAAGGATTTTTTGGCCAATATATAGCAGTTTTAGCCTCAAGTCGCTTTAGATGTATAGCCCTCAAGAGGTCATAACTGAGCAATTGGTGGGTAGAATGGTAAATTGGAGATCTTACACGGAATTACAGCATCAAAAAGGGTGTAAAGTGTCTAGATTCTATTTACAATGGCTTACAATAAATTATTAGAAATTTAAGTGTTATTAGGCCTTTAAATGTGATTAATTATTAAACAAATGGCTTAAAGACGCAGCTAGACTATGGTTGAGGAGTTTTGTATTAGTTAACTCCACAATTAGTGTGGATAACTAGTTTTATCTGTTTTTAGCTTAAATCTAAACATGAGAATTTACTCTAAAAAATATGCAAAAATAACTTTGCACTTGAAATATAATGTATTGCGTTATAAGTTGGGTGTCTAGAAAATCAATAACTTAGCTTTGCAAATAGGTAGTTATTGGTTACCCTATAGTAGTAAGGTCTTGGGCTAGTTGCAATCAGCTAATCATTTAGGCTTTTAATCGTTAAGGAGTTCTTAAATGAAATTAATATCTGTTTTTATTACTGCACTTTTTATGGTGAGCTGTGTATCTGGTAACGAATCGGTTCAAGAAAGCACACATAGAAAAATGAGAACATTAAGTTCAAAGTTAAAAACACAAGAGCGTGAAATTGATAGGTTAAAAGCTAAAAATGAAGTGTTAAAAGGAAAAGAAGTTAAGTCGATTAAAAAAAGCAGCCTTTCATCAAGAGCAAAATTTGACTTATCACAAATGACTGAAAAAGGAGCCTATAAATCGCTGCTACGTTTTTATAAGTCTAATAATGAAAGAGCACTAAAAGCTGCCTCAAAAAGGTTTATCAAAAGGTATCCAAAGAGCTCTTATAATGACAACATTTTTTATATGATTGGCTCTATGAAGCTTAAGCAAAAAGATTATGTAAAATCAATTAAATATTTTGATAAAGTGGCAAAGTCGTATCCAACACATGATAAAGCTCCTTTTGCTTTATTTGCCAAAGGTTTAGTCTATAAAAAACTTGGTTTGAATGATCAAGCTAAGCTAGCGTTCTCGGATGTATCTAGAATGTACCCATCTTCGTCAGTGGCTAAGAAGGCCTCTGCGGAATTAAGAATAATAAAGTAATTATAAATAAGATTTTTACTTAATACATTATAAATAGTTTTGAACAAGGATGTTCTGCTGCATGAGATTTACAACACGAAGTTATATTTTAGCTATTGTATTTATTTTTTCTTTTTTTAGTCCCACTCCCACTATAAGTAATTTTTTATTTTTTAGTAATTCTTATGTTTATGCTCAAGATTTCGGTGATGATGATTTTGAAAATGAAGACTCTAAAGAAGACGAAGAGTTTTCAGATGAAGAAGAGCAAGGCTTATTTGATGATGGAGAAGGAGCCGATTTTTCAGTAGATGAACCTAAAGAAGAGAAGTTTGGTGGGTTTGGTAGTGATGATAATGAAGTAGTTAGTTTTTCTGATTTTGATGATAGTCCGAAGCAAGCTGTTAAAAAACAGTCTGAAAGCTCTGACTTTGAAGAGTTTGAAGATGTTCCATCTGAGGTTGTAGATGAGTCTACACCCATTGTTAGTGAGCCAATTAATTTGCCTGCAAATGGTAATGTTGTTGAAGAGTCAACCCTAGAGATTAATGAGCCAGTCACAGAAATAGTTACACCAACTCAAATTAGTGAACCTATTTCTGAAGTTACTGAACCTGTGAATAGCTTTGTTAGTGTTGAACCAACAAATTCTTTTAATACAACTTATGAAGATATGTTATTTAATATATATCAAAAGTATTATAACTACCCAGTGTCCAATACCGATTGGGATAACTTAGTTGGCTCTAGAAAAAGTGAAACCTATTTAATTCAAAAAGGGGATAGTCTTTGGGATATTAGTGCTACTTTTTTTGGTGATGGTAGTTATTGGCCAAAAATTTGGGCAGTAAATAATAGAATTACAAACCCTCACTTAATAGAGGTTGGTAATAAAATATTATTTAATTTGGGAAATTTAAACTCGCCGCCGAGCTTTACAGTCACAGATGGTTCAGCAAATAATGGAAGTGACTCGGTAAGTGTTGGAAATAGTTTAGCTAAGTCAATACCAGGAGGTAGTGACTTACTGGCTTCAAGTTCAAAAAAAATTGTTATTCCTAAACCTAGAATTAAACGTCGTCCAGTTTTAATGAATTTACCGCAAAGTCTGCCGGCTTGGGAGCGCTTAAAAGTTAAAAAAGATCATTCAGTTAGTTTTGTTGGTAGCAGCTTTAAGTCGTCTAGAAATATGAATATCCCCGTTACAAGTTTTATTAGACAAGAAGAATTAGTTCGTGTTGGAACAGTTAAAGAGGCAGAAGCGGGTGAGCGCTTCGCCACAGCAGGACAGTATGTCTATATTGAGTTTAATAGTGAGCCAAGTTCTGACAAATATCTTGTTGTGAAAAAGGTGGGAAAAGTTAAACCAAAGCTTGATTCAGGAGAAATTTCAGGCCCTTATGGTTACTCCTATGAAGTTCAAGGTGAAATTAATATTAGAGATACTTTTAATAATAATGGAGGAGATAAACTGTATCGGGCATATGTTGAGTCAGCTTTTACTCCTATCTCTGCGGGCTCGTTTTTAATAGATAAAGATTTAACTCGGGTTAATAGCCGATTATCAGGTGATTTTAATTTAACTTCAGCTCAAGTTATTGGCGGCTCGATGCTCAAAGGAAGTAAGTTAATATCTGCGGGAATGTTTGCATATATTAATAAGGGCTCGAGTGATGGTTTTGAGGATGGTGATAGAGTTATATTTATTTCTCAACGAAGAGTGAGAAAAAGTAAAAGTCGTATTTTAAAGCCATTATTTAAGGTCGGTGAAGGTCAGGTTGTAAATGTTTCTAATGAGGTTGCAACTGTATTAGTTAGCAAAGTATTTCGTGAGATATATGTTGGAGATTATATTGGTGAACCTGAATTTGGCCTCATTAATGAAGAGAACACTCAAGGTTTTAATAATTCATCTGCTACAGTTGATAATGATGACGATTTTGGTGATGCTGGCACAGTAGACGTTTCAGATGA
>CALJPJ010000057.1 GCA_937980625.1 uncultured Bdellovibrionales bacterium | reverse complement strand
ATAATAAAAAACAATCTCGACCAGCTCCTGAGCCAAGGTCAAGAACAGTTTTTTCGTTTAAATGAGTAGGGATAGTTAAACCACACCCGTAGTATTTGGATAAAACTTCATCTGAAACTTTTGATAAAGCAGATTTAATGTAAGAAGGGATTTGTTCGGTGTCGCAACAGGCATCGGTTTTAAGGTCAGCAGATGTTTTTAAAGTTTCTCCATAATAGGATTTAACATTTTCTTTGATTGTTTCTTGCGTGTTCAATTAAATCTCCTTTGCCGCTTAATAGGCTTTCTTCTCTTGGCTATGTACCATTTATATTTAAAATGGGTCAATTATATATGTGTAAATTATGACAGTTGAGTAGCACTTAACACTATATAATCACTTAGATAAATTTAGTAAACTCGAATAGTTTTTTTCGCCCTTGATCTGGTACAACTGTATCTTTTGTAGGGTAACCCACAACAAGTAAAATGAGGGCTTTATACTGTTTTGGTTGACCTAAAATTTCGTTTAAAAAATTTAATGGTGAAGGAGTGTGGGTAAGAGTGGCAAGACCAGAGAGATGCAATGCGCTAATTAGTGTTCCAGTGGCAAGTCCCGTTGACTCAATTGGATAGTAATACTTAACTTTTTTGTCATTTATAAAGTCAAATGGTTTTGCAAATACAGCGATCAGGTAAGGAGCTTGGGTTAAATATGGTTTTTGGTCGTTGGTATTAAATGGTTTAAGATCGTTAAGCCATGTTTGAGATGCTCTTTTTTCATAAAAAAGTTTCTCTTCTTTTTCTGCTGCAAATTTAATTTTTTCTTTTAAAGCTGGGTTGCTAATAACGACAAACTGATAAGGTTGTTTGTTGGCTCCACTAGGTGCTGAAGAGGCAGCAAGTAAACAGTTTTCAATAATTTTTTTATCAACATGCTTATCTGAAAATGACCTTACGGTTCTTCTTTTACAAAGTTTATTTTTTAACTGCTCAGATGTTTGTATCATATCTAAAGGTTGTTTTTCAATAAAATCTAATTTAATAAATGGAAATTTAACTTTAGGTTGTTCCATAATATCCTTATATCTTTCTGCTTAAAATTCATTTTTAAGACTTACATAATAAATACACAGTCTGGGGTATGAAAGACAAATTTAAAAAACTAAATGATTGGTTAAGTTTTTATAAAAGAAATTAAAGTGCTGATATATTTAGCAAAAACATGTTTTATTAAAATACTCAAAGAAGCTTGTTAATTGAAAGCTGATTGTTGTATTAACTAAATTAAGATATTAATATTAGAATAGAAACTAAAAGAAGGAATTATAGTGGTTTTTCAACATATGTATAAAATGTGGCTCTTTTGCCTAGTTAAAGAGTATGGAAACTTTAAAGAGGCGGCTAATCATGCCAGTATTACGCGTTCTGCTTTATCACAAAACTTAACAATTTTAGAAGATTACTTTGGTAAAGCTTTTTTAATCAGAGAGCGTGGTACAGTGAGTTTAACTCATGATGGGCAAGATTTTTACAACAAGGTGAAGCCAATTTTAGACCAAGGACAAGAGCTTGGAAGAGATTTTTTACCTAGTGACGAGTTAAAAGGAAATTTTAAGTTAGGGTCTTATGAGAGTCTAGCAGTTAGGTTTTTACCAAAGTTATTTAATACTTTTAGAACTTTACATCCAAATTTTAAAATAGATGTAATTACAAGTCGCTCAGACTCATTAGTTAAACAAGTTAAAAATGGAACCATTAATATGGCCATGGTTATAAACGGTGAAGAGGATTCAAAAGTCGATGTCGAACATATTAGCTCAGACACTTTGGGGCTATATGTTTGTGCTGAAAAGTATTGCTACACAGAAAATTTAGAAGAAATCATTGAGATGGGCATTGCTATTTTGTCGACACCAGAAGATGGTTTACCATATTATTATAAAAAGTTTACGCAAAAAATACCAGATGAATATAAGGTGACTTTAACTTGTGACAGCTTTGAAGCTATACGAAGTGTTACTGCATCTGGAACTATAATTGGATTATTGCCTGAAAAAGTAGCTAAAAACCAGGCCGATTCTTTAAAAAAAATCTGGCCTTTAGATGATGAAATATCTAAGATCAGTCAACATAATGTGTCGATAATCTACAGAAAAAGTACCGATAAACGTATTGTTGACCTTATTAAAAAAGTGATAAGTTAGTGTTATCAATATAGTTTATATTTGTTTAAAATAATTTTTTTATTATTTTTATTTTTAATTTTAAGTCTGTTTATTCATTGTTAGGAAATCTTAACGAAAGGGTTAAATAAACTACCTAGACGAAAACTCTGAGTTTATTTATCTTTTGTTAACGATTTTAATAATTATTAACAAAAGGATACCTATGAAAAAAATTATGAGTACAATATCAATTATTATTTTAGCTCTTGGCATATCTTGGCAAGCATTAGCTTCTGGCGGTGGAGATAGTAGTGATGACTTTCGCTTAAAAGATATTACCCAGTTTAACTTAAATGAAAATGTGGGTCTAAAAGGTTATGATCCAGTGTCTTATTTTGAAGAAGGTGGAAGCGACCCCCAAGAAGGAACTGACGAGTTTACTGCTGACTTTGGTGGTGTGACGTATAAATTTGCTAACGAAAAGAATTTAAACTTATTTTTAGATGAAGTTTCTAAAAACGAAAGGTTAAATATTAAAACCTTAAAGTATGAGCCAACTTATGGCGGTTGGTGTGCATACGTAATGGGCTTAAACGGTGGTAAAATCGATATTAACCCAGAGTCTTACGACTTTACTGGTGACAGGTTACACGTATTTGCAGATGGTGCTAAGGAGCCTTGGTTAGCTGATAAAGAAAAACTTGAAAGGTCTGCAGATCGTAGATGGAATCGAATTTTAAAAAGAGCGAGAAGGTAATTAAGTGAAAATAGCTATTGTCATACCAGCATATAATGAAGAGAATTCCATTGGTTTAGTTTTGAATGATATTCCCGATGAATTTAAAAGTCAGGTGGTAGTAGCTAATAATAATAGTACAGATAATACAGCCCAAGTTGTAAGAGACTTGGGCTTTTGCGTAGTTGATGAGCTAAGACCAGGTTATGGTAGCGCCTGTCTAAAAGGCGTGGAGTATGCTAAAAACAACTTTAACTTTGATACTTTAGTTTTCTTAGATGGAGATTATAGTGACTTTCCACAAGATATTTTTAAACATATTAAATCTTTAAACAGCACTGGAGCTGATTTGATTATTGGATCAAGAAACTTAGGTTTGGCTGAAAAAGGAGCTTTGTTACCGCAGGCTTTGTTTGGTAACTGGTTGGCTACAACATTAATGAACTTATTTACAGGTTCCAACTTTACTGACTTGGGACCATTTCGCCTAGTTAAGCGTTCGGCTTACGACTTAATCAATATGCAAGATACTAACTTTGGTTGGACCATGGAAATGCAGATTAAAGCGATGAAACTTGGTCTAATTTGTGAAGAAGTATCAGTCAGGTACCGAAAACGTGTGGGTGAATCTAAAATCAGTGGCACAGTTAAGGGGTCAGTTTTAGCTGGTTATAAAATACTATACACTTTGTTTAAGTACCTTATTTTTATGCCAATGCCAGCCAATCAAGTAGCTAAAAAACACTAAGTATTCTATGAGTCGAAGTGTATGGTAGCTATTTTCATCCAGATACCAAGAGTAAGACATAAAAATCCATATTGATAAAAAAATTGTTGGACTATGTTTATTTACAATGGCAAAGGGCAAAAACCAAATTGTGTACCAAGGGTTGAAAACAGGTGAAAGTAAAAGCAAGCTAGTAATGATAAGTAAAGAGTACTTGCTAGGAGAGTTAATTTTTTTGTTAAAATAGCCATAGCAAATAATAAGACATAAAATGAGCCCTGATAGGTATTTACCTGGCATTTCATTCATTATTCCTTTTTTAATAAACAATATTGAATCTAAATTAAATAAGTAGACTGCTTTGGTTGCAAAATAAGAGATGGGGTAAAATAAGCTTTCATTATTGACCCAATGCTTTGCAAAAGAGTTGAACCCTGGCATGAATTTCTCGGCAAAGGCAAAAGGAAGAGATAATAAAACTAAAGTTACTCCACATATAGCTAAGCTCAAAAATTTGTTTTTACTGAACTTAAACAAAGCAGCCACTGAAAAAATTGGAGTGACCTTAATTAACACCGCAAAAGCTAGAAAAATTGGACTTAAATAGCTTTTACCTTTGTTTTTCTCAAGGTAGTAGATTGATAATGCAAAGAAAAATGCGAGAATAGAATCTAAGTGGGCAGAGTTAGAAATTTCTTTTATTACTACTGGGTTTAAAAAGTAAAATATACTATAAGCTATTTGTATATTTTTTAGTGTCAGCCATTTAATAAGTAAAAAACCGGTGGCAAGGTCAAAAAATATAAAAATTAATTTTAATCCCCATAAAGTGCCTGAAAAAATAAATTCATTAAGAGCAAAAATGTATTGAGCCAGCGGTGGGTAAATAGTGGCAATATTAATATAACCAATATTTATCCTATAATCAGTATTGATATGGTCGAGTTTCTGAGAGTTTGGAGCATATAAGTAAGGGTTAATTCCGTGAGCTAAA
>CALJPJ010000056.1 GCA_937980625.1 uncultured Bdellovibrionales bacterium | reverse complement strand
AACCCCAAGCCTATGGACAAAAACTAAATTCATTGTCTTTCATATTTTTCAGAGAGCACTTACGGCAGCATCGCGTCTTCGCACAGCTTCACCTTTCAGGTGACGCAGGTGCGGATACGCAATGCGCGACGCGAATCTCTGAAAAATATGAAAGACAATGAATTTAGTTTTTGTCCATAGGCTTGGGGTTAATGATTAATTAAAGCAAATAAGACCTGACATAAAGTTCCTATTAAGGCCTGTTGGCCTATCACCTAATTAGTAAAGAGACTAGATGACCCTAAGTTCGACATGAAATTAGAGATTTAACCATGAGCGTGGCTAATGCCACGGTGAGGGTTAAATTTTAAAGCTCAGCAAAAAAAGTCGGTTTAGTCTGACACTTTAATGACTAGATGAAAAGTAAACACGCCCTAGTATTCAATGCTAAGCTTTTGATTTGCGCATTAAAAAGACATAGCCAATAAATAGAAAGTGAACACCTACAAAAGTGGCAACATACTCTAAGCCACCAGCTCCAAAACCATATGAATGCAGCCCGGCCCCAAGTACGTAATTCACACCATACCATGCCATTATGACTAATGAAAAGGCAGCAACAGAGCCAATGGCCATACCAAAGTCTTTAACCCAACCCACAAGTTTTGCGTGTAAGATAGCGATATAACCCATGAAAGCGATGAAGGCCCAGGTTTCTTTTGGGTCCCACCCCCAAAACCGACCCCATGAATAATCAGCCCAAACACCACCTAAAATGGTTCCAGCTAGCAACAGCACTGAGCCAATTTGTATACAGCGGTACATGACATTCGCCATCTCCTTAAGTTTAGCTTTATGCTTTTTTTCGTCTATTAAATAGTAGACCAAAGCTACATCACCTAATAAAAAGGCTAAAAAGTAAGGTCCATAACTAGATACAATAATTATTACATGGGTTAATAGCCAAAAGTTATCCTTTAATACTGGCTCAAGCGGAGAAAAAGAGCCATCTAAAATAGTTGGAGCCAAGTGCACAAGAATTAAGCAAATTACACCTACTAAACTGGCACCAAGCAACACCACTTTACTCTTGTTTTTAATTTCAATAAAAAAAGCACTAAGGACAGCTATCCATGGCACCCATACCACTGTCTCAAACATATTTGATACTGGTGGACGGTCAGATATAAACACCCGCAAACCAATTCCGTAAGTATGTAAAATAAAACCTATGATCACAGATAGCCAAATTAAAATATTAAAAAATGGCTTATTAAATGCAAATTGCAATAAAATTAAAAAACTAGCTAATAAGTAAAAAATAAATGACCACATAAATGGCTTTAACTTATTATAATGAACTTCCGTTTTGATTTGGTTGAATGATGCATAACCATTACCAAACTCTTTTTGAACTCCAGCAATATAATCACCCACTGCCTCTTTTAAACCAACCCCTTTATCAGCAGATTGCAAACTTAATTCAGCAGCAAACTTCGAGACGACCAAATTAAATAAGTCTTTTTTATCTCCAGTTAAGTCTTTAACTGATTGCCAACGAGTTTCCTCACCGCCAAGCGGAGCAACTCTCACATCTGAGCCATTGGCGATCATATGAAATCTTTGAATTTGGTTACCTAATTTTTGTACAGCTTGAAAATAAGAGTCTAACTTTTCTTTTTTGGCTAGTCTTCCTCTTAAACTATTAATAGATAAACCTAAACGGTCATTTGCTAGAAGCTCCTCCAAGGTATAAAGTTGACGGTCATTTTCAAGCTTTAACCCCTCTCTCAAACCGCTATGTCGTACTAAAAAAATTCTCTTCGTTCTCCATTCTTCAGGAGCTAAAACCCAAGTCATAAATATTTCAACCGGATTCCTGCCCTCAAATTTAGATTTGCCATAAATTAACTGCATCGACTCCATAGCGAAGGTGTCTAAAGGTTTGATTCGACCACCATCTTGAACAGGCAGAGCTCGCAAAGCCTCATAGCCACCCCTAGACAAACCCCAACTCAAAGTTGGCAACATTAACAAGAGAGTTAATAATATTTTAAACATTGGTTTTTCTCCTTTTTCGGCGAGCCACAAACTGTTTATAATAAAACAAATGACAAATCCCAAAAACCATTATTATACAACCTATGTATTTCCACCAACGACCAGGGTCTTGGTTAACTGATAATACCGAGGCAACAGCCTCTCCATTTTCACCTTCACTAAAGCTGGCTTGATAAAATGTCAGCCCTCGATGTTTTAATGGCTCATTCATTGAGATATTTACATCTCCTACACCCTTAACGTATACATCAGATGCATAAGAAGAGGCTCGTCTAGTGCCCTGGTATCTACCTACATGGAATTTTTTTAAATAAACATCAAAATCCAAATGAATTTGCTTTTGTCCATAAGACAAAACATAGGCCTTATTTTTTGTGTAAAATCGTATAATAGAATTTAGTCCAACCCAGTTATCTTTTCCATCGTAGTTAACTAATATTGCCGAGTGAGTGGCATCTGAAAAACGTTTTTTTTCTAGATAAGTAATTTTTTTGGTGGAATGCTTATAAAAATTAAAGATTCTTAATTCTAAACCCATCCAACCGGTCTCTAAGGTTG
>CALJPJ010000055.1 GCA_937980625.1 uncultured Bdellovibrionales bacterium | reverse complement strand
CTAAGCATGACATACAACCTAATAGTATAGGAATTATCCCATTAAACTGACTATCAAGAAAAGGAGAGAGCATAACTAAAAAGCTCTTGCCCATAATGATGAGAGAGATAATTAGAGCTAAAAGAAAGCCCAAACAAGTTCCTATTAAATAATAATTATCACATAATTTTTTTCTCACTTTAGATTTACCTCAATTACGAATAGCAAATTAAAAACTAACATAATTGACTCATAAAAGTAATAATATGAGTAAAAAAATAAACAAAATTCATGAGCAATGGCAGATAATTTAGTTAGTAATTAAATTTACAATTTCATTAATATCTTCTTTGATTAACTTTGCCGCTTGTATTTCTTTTTTAGAATAATCACCAAAGTATTTATACTCACTAGGGATTTCGTTAGCAGTATCTTTAATCACATTTAAATAGCTAATGAGTATGTCGCGTGTGGCATTATCAATCTTAAAGCCATTTGACTTTAATCGACTAGCTAAATTACGAAGCTCTGGTTGCAATAGAGCAATAGTTGAAGCAGAGCTTGATGCTAATGCCCTCAAACCTCTGCTTAAAGTAACGATTATAGCTTTAAATTCACTATTGGCAAAGAGAGAGTTTTTACTTTCTTGTTTTGCAGTTTGCAGTTTATTTTTAATTGGGTTTTTTAAGAAAAAAGCTAAAATTTCAAATCTTTTTCTTTCAGTTTCATATCGTTCAACTAAATTCTTATCGCTTTTAAAAAAGCTTGATTTATTAAAATGAATAGCTTGAGTCAGAGCATTTGAGGCTAACATATACTCAGTTCTGTTAATGAGCTGATTTATTTCAGTTAAGTCTGTTGTTCTGGCATCTAGTTCAGATTTAATAGAAGCTAAATAAGAATTTAAAATTTCAAGATACTCATTTATTGTTTTAAATACATGTTTACGATCACCTCGGTTAAATAGCATTTGTTCAATTTTATTTCTACGCCTGGAATCAATGCGTGCCAGTGAGTCTACGGTTATTTGTGGTAAAATAAAATTTAAATTACTGAGTGCCTGTAAAAACTCCTCTGGAAGGGGGCGCTTCACGAGCTGGTTTGCCTTGGGCACAAGAGTATGTCCTTGTTTTTCTAACTTTTCAAAAAATTGAGTTTTTGCTAGTGCTTGGTTTAATTTTGCAAGGCTACTATTAACTTCAAGAACAGTAGATTTTGGGTAACCAAACTGTGGATTATTTAAAATTTTAACAAAAGCAGCAAGTTCTTTATAAGTGGAGTGAAGTTGCCATACTTTATTTTGCTGTAAGCTAGGTGAGTTATAGTTGTCAGCAGTTCTAATGACATCAGCTTCAAATGACGAGATTTCCTTAGTGAGATTGGTTGCAAGTTCGTTATAATGGGCTTGATCTTGTAACTTAAAGTCGACATCAAGTTTAGGGATTTTAAATGCTACAACATTATTAGTTTCTTGTGTTTGCTCAGAAGCAGTCTTAGGGCCTTTATTAGTAGATTGTGCTTGAGTGCTGCTATTTTCTACTTGCTGAGCCTTATTTTGTCGGTCTTTAAAGTCGATAGTGACAACAACCTCACTTAAGTCTTTACAAGACATAGACATGCCTGGCTGACAGATGACTAAAATATTGACGATTAGAACGAATACAGTTGATTTGTGCGATATTAATTTTTTCATATAAATTATAAGATCAAGTACTGTGCCAATGATGGTTGACTCAATTTTTAAATGAATTTAAAATTTTTAGCTAAACATTGGCAGTATTGAAAATTGCTGCCACTATTATCCTAGTAAATTCATTATGATAGATACGACATTTAAACATATAGAAAACCATTGGTTTGTCTTGGCTCATAGTAAAGACATACACAGTGGTAAACCCACTGCAATTAAAGTTCTTAATAAAGACTTAGTGGCTTATAGAGATGGAAAGGCTATTGTTGTTTTTGATGATGAATGCCCTCATAGACGGGCGCCCCTTTCTAAGGGCAAGGTTAAAGATGGTTGCATAACATGCCCCTATCACGGTTGGAAATTTAACAAAGATGGGGTTTGTACAAATATTCCAGGCCTTATAAATCAAAAAAAACTAAATACTCAGCTGAGCTCCTATCAAACTTTTGAAGCAAATAATATTGTATTTATTAATTTTAGTACTGACTTGGTTGCCAGTAATCCTCACATAGCGGAGCATGTTAAATCTGAACAGCATGTCACTTATTATTATGGCATAGATATAGGTTGTAACTATATAGATTTAGCAGAAAATTTTTTAGACCCTTTTCATACTCCAATTTTACACCCAGGTTTAATACGCTCTGACCAAAAAAGATCTAAAAATAAAGTGAACTTAAAAAGAATAGACTCAGGGTTTGAGTTTCACTATGATAAATTAAAAAAACAGTCAGGGGCATTCTCTTTTTTAGGGCCTAATGTTTTAAAAGATCTTGGTCGTTTTATTTTACCATCCACTGTTGATTTAGAGTTTATTAGTGCCAAAGGCCTGGAATTTGCAAATTCCATGTATCTAACGCCTAAGTCAGAGTCATCATGTCGAGCTCATTTTTATGTTTCTATCAAAAATAACCTTTTATACAGAGCTTGGTTTAAATTATTTGGTGGTCTTGTATTAAAAAGAGTTGTTAAGCAAGATAAAGCAATATTAGAGCTGCAATCTAAAATTTTGCAGAAATATGATGAGCCAAGTTTTATATATAGTCAGTCAGATTTTTCACGTAAATTTATTGAGGACATTACGGTCGATAAAGATGCGAAACTTGTTTTTAAAGAAATAGAAGTTTTGTTGTAAAATGTTAAATTATTTTAAAAAACTATTTATTCATTTAAATATATTTTTGTATAGAAGTTATAAATTTTTTTTAAAGAATTATAAAATAACTATTTTTATATATTTATCATTTTTTTTATTTTTTGCTTTTCATCAAAATAAAATTGAGTACTCTATTGAGTCATCACACTTCTTTGCCAGTAAATCCAGTATTAAAGAGAGTTGGAATAAATATGTAGATATTTTTGGGCAAACAGAGGCTCTAGCAATCACTTGGAAAAAATCTGATGGCTCAGCTTTAAATCAATTAGACTTATGTGAGCTACTGATGTGGCAGTCTGCATTTGAAAAGAAAGTAGTTAATTATAGTCGTTTGATTTCGCCGTTCGAAATTAGGCAATATAAAAAACAAAATCAACAAATATTTACTAAAAAATTCTTGCCTTTAAATTGTGAAGTTAACAAGGTAACGAGTCAAAAATTACATATAGATGATACCATGGTATTTGCTGATTTATTTTTAAGTAAAAATAAAAATGAAATACTGTTTGGGATACAAGCAAATGATGTAAGCAAAATAAGTCAACTCATAACTGATATTGAAACTTTTAATGGTAAGTATACTTCAGATCATCTAAAGAGCTATAAGTATAAAGTATTAGGTGCTAAGGCAGCATTTTGGCAAATCAATAAGTCTGTTATGAAAGATAATTTAATTAATAACTTAATTATTGTTCCGTTATTAATTGTTTTATTTTTCTTTTTTAGGTCATTTTCAATTGTATTTGCAGCTTTATTTATGGTGAT
>CALJPJ010000054.1 GCA_937980625.1 uncultured Bdellovibrionales bacterium | reverse complement strand
TAATAGAGTCTAAATTCATTTTATGCTCTTGCAGAAGGACCAGAGCTTTTTTTACTTTTTAAAGGCCTTTGTATCATATGAATAGCGTGACCTAAAGTCGCTTCAGCTGCTTCCATCATTGTTTCACCTAATGTTGGGTGTGGATGTATTGATAAAGCTAAGTCCTCTAAGCGAGCTCCCATTTCAATAGCTAATACAGCCTCACTCACTAAGTTGCTCGCTTCAGGACCAACAATATGCACACCCAACAATATATTAGTTTTAGCGTCAGCAATCATTTTAATAAAGCCATCAGCTTCCATCATTGATACTGCACGCCCGTTGGCGGCAAAAGGAAACTTGCCAATTTTTAAATCATTAAAACCTGCTTTTTTACATTCCTCTTCTAACATACCGGCAGATGCAATTTCAGGGTCAGTAAAAATAACTGCCGGCACTGTTTTCGCATCATAAACTCTATTTTGGCCCGCAATTACTTCTGCAGCTAAAACGGCCTCATGACTGGCTTTATGAGCTAACATAGGTTGACCAGCAATATCACCGATAGCGAATATATTAGAGTGGTTCGTTCTCATTTGTGGGTCAACTTTTATAAAACCTCTCTCATCAATTTCAACTCCAATTTCTTTTAAGCCCATCTCATCAGAGTTTGGCTTACGACCAACGGTTAATAAAATTTTATCAGCAGAAAAAGTTTTCATACTTCCATCTACTTCAGCGCTCACTTCAAAGGACTTACCTTTTTTTGTATACTTCTTAGCAAAAGCTCCAAAATGAACTTTAACACCTAGTTTTTTTAATTTACGAGCAACAACTTGCACACAATCTTTATCTGCAACTCCAGCTAGCAAACTTTTACCAGCCTCTAAAATTTCAACTTCAGAACCTAGTTTAGCTAAGTAAGAGCTAATCTCTAAACCTATATAACCACCACCAATCACAACAACTTTTTTAGGTAATGTTTCAAGAGCTAAAGCCCCAGTCGAAGAGCAAACTTCATTTTCATCAATATCAAAGCCTGGAATTGCAATTGGTCTCGAGCCAGTAGCCACAATAAACTTATCTGCTTCTACAACCTGTGCTCCCTTAGAGCCCTTTACTTCTAATTGACTAGTAGTTTTAAACTTCGCTTCTCCAGAAATAATCTCAACTTTATTCCCTTTAAGTAACTGCTCCACCCCTTTAGACATGCGATCACAAACAGATTGCTTCCAATTCACCAATTTGGCCATATCTAAACTAATGCCTTTAATATTGATTCCCATTTCAGGAGCGTCATGCTGAGCCCTGTGTAAAAAATGAGCTGCAGTAATCATTGCTTTTGATGGTATACAGCCAACATTTAAACAAACACCGCCTAAATATTCTCTTTCAATAATCGCAGTTTTTAAACCAAGTTGCGCTGACCTAATCGCAGCAACATAACCTCCAGGACCAGCACCAATTACACAAACATCAAATTTAGTAGACATAAAGCTTCTCTCTTATTTTAAAATTAAATCATATCCAATAATAAATGGCTCGGATTCTCAATTCGTTTAAAAAATGAATTTAAGAAATTCGCAGCAACAGCACCATCAATAATTCTGTGATCACAAGTTACGGTATAGTTCATCACCTTTGCTGCCTTAAATTTACCATCAATAAATACTGGTTTATCCACCATTTTATACATTCCTAAAATAGCAACTTCTGGGTGATTAATAATTGGAGTCGCATAAGTTCCACCAACACTTCCAATATTGGTAATAGTGATACAAGCTCCTTTCATTTCATCTAAGGCCAACTTTCCTTCGCGGGCTCTAGTCGATAAATCTGTAATTTCTTGGGATAACTGTAAAATTGTTTTTTGATCTGCATTTTTAATAACTGGCACCAACAAACCTTGCGGTGTATCGGCAGCAAACCCAATATTATAATACTTTTTATATACGATTTCTTCAGCAGCATCATCGATACTTGAGTTAAACATTGGAAACTCTCTCATTGTCGCAATGAGTGCCTTAATAATAAAAGGCAAGTAAGTGACTTTCACACCGTAACTTGCACCAATTTCTTTTACTTTAGCTCTTGTTTTATAAAGTTGAGATACGTTTGCTTCATCCATTAAAGTAAAATGTGGAACAACCTGCTTAGTCATTTGCATTTGCTTAGCTATTTTTCGTCTAATACCTCTTAAAGGAACTCGTTCTTCAGCCTGTTCATTAGAACTGTTAAATGTTGGTACATTAAATTCAGGTAGCTTCATTTTTGGAGCACCTGCAGCGACAGCCCCAGCACCTTTATTAAGAGCTAAAACATCATCTCTTGTGACTCGACCAGCTAAACCAGAGCCAGTTACAGTATTAATATCAACATTTAACTCACGAGCAAGTCGTCGGGTACTTGGAGTAGCTAAAACTTTAGAGTCAGCCACAGGGGGTTGAATTTGCGGCTTTGCAGAAACTTGCTGAGTCACAGCAGGAGCTGGTTGAGCAGGTGTCGCTTCAGCGGCCACTGGTTCACTCGAAGATACACTGGCTCCGTCAGTATCAACTTTTAACATGGCAGTCTCAATAGGTACAATATCTCCCTCATTAACAATTAACTCCGTCACTTTACCTGCTATAGGGCTTGGCACTTCGACCGTAGCTTTATCTGTCATTATTTCAGCAACTGGCTGATCAACTTCAACGCTATCACCAATAGCAACTAACCATTTTACCATTTCGCCTTCAGTTACACCTTCACCTATGTCTGGTAAATTTACATTTTCAACGGCCATATCAAACCCTCTCTTCTCGTAGTTTTTCTTGTTGTTTATTTTTATTAATAATACCTTTCATAAAAAATTCACCCGCTTTATAAGAGCTTCTTACTAATGGCCCACTAGCCACATATAAAAAGCCCATAGACTCAGCTTTTTCTTGCCACCATCTAAACTTTTCTGGCGTCACATATTCTTGAACTTTTAATTTTAATTTTGTTGGTTGCAAGTATTGACCAAAAGTCACAACATCACAACCCACTTCTCTTAAATCTCTAAGAGTTTGCATAATTTCGTCATCAGTTTCCCCTAGGCCTAACATTATGGAGCTCTTGGTGAATCGGCTTGGATCAATTTCTTTAACCTGAGCTAGCACATCGAGCGACAAGTAATAACCAGCCCTCGGGTCGCGAACCTTTGCTGTTAATCTCTCTACTGTTTCAATATTGTGGGCAAATACATCTGGCTTGGCAGCTACAAGTTTTTCAATTAATTCAGTTCTACCGTGAAAATCAGGAGTTAAAACTTCGACTAAAATGTCTGGACTTAAACTTTTAATAACACGAACCGACTCAGCAAAATGCCCCGAACCTTCATCTTCAAGGTCATCTCTATCAACGCTCGTTAAAACAACGTATTCAAGCCCCATCTTAGATATTGCAGTGCCTAGTTTTCTAGGCTCATCATGATCCAAAACACCTTTTGGGTTGCCCGTTTTTACAGAACAAAAACGACACCCTCTTGTGCAAACCTCACCCATCAACATAAAAGTTGCAGTGCCACCCCCCCAACACTCAGCCATATTCGGGCAACGAGCTTCTTGGCAAACTGTGGCAATTTGTAGGTCTTTAGATAGCTTCTTTATATTTGTATATTTCTCGCCACCTGGCGGTTTAATTTTTAACCAACTCGGTTTCGGTAATATTTTTTTAACTTCCATAAGGCCCTTATAAAGCCCATTTCCACCCTAAGCAACAGATATGTAATAGCTATAATTTCAACAATTTTAGAACTCTAAAAAAGCTGTATTTTCACTTTCATTATAAGTTTTTATGCGGCGAGTCTTTCTTTTGCCAAAAAAATTAAAAATGCATTAATTTTTAGGCTAACAACCTCTTACTATAATTAACTCAATATCTATTTTAATGAGTCCATAAAAAAAGCTCCTCAAATCAAAGCGCTTTATAAACGAGATAAAATGTTAATTTAATACTTATTCCATTAAATAAATTTTCCCTGGCCCTAGTCAGTTTCATCATGTATTTCTTTTGTTATGAAATTTGACCCTCAATTAAAAAAAGCTAAATTTATCAAACGCTACAAACGTTTTTTTGCTGACATCGAATTTGACGGCAAAATTGAAGTGGCTCATGTACCAAATACAGGTAGCATGAAATCCTGCTTAGAAGAAGGGGCCAGCTGCCTTGTTTCTCAAACTGATGACCCCAAAAGAAAACTTAAATTTACGTTACAAATGATAAAAACTAAATCTTCATGGGTTGGGGTAAATACAAATTACCCCAACAAAATTGTTCGTGAAGCCTTTGATAATAAAGTTGTGCCATCGTGGAAAAAGTTTAAATATGCTCGTAATGAAGTTAAACTTAATGATAAAACTCGAATTGATTTAGTTCTTGGTAATCATTCTTTTTTACAAGACGCTAAAAAAATATCTCATGTCGATGACCTCAATAATACTGGTGAAAAATTTCACTTTATTGAAATTAAAAATGTTAGCTATGTTGAAAACAAAAAAGCCATGTTTCCAGACTCTGTCTCCACAAGGGCTCAAAAGCATTTACAAGAGATGATGGAACTCATGGATATGGGTCATACTTGTGAGCTTGTATTTACCATTCAAAGAACTGACTGTGAAAGTTTTTCAGCCGCTAAGGACATTGACCCTAAATATGCAGAGCTTCTTTTATTAGCTAAATCTAAGGGGCTAAAAATATCTCCATACCTTTGTAACTTAAGCAGTAAAAACTTAAGCCTGTCTCCATTAAAAAAAATTCCTTTTAAAAAATAATAAACTATATAAGTAGTACTTTTATAAATTTAGCAATAACAAGCTTACATTTATAATAAAAAAAGGCTCCAAACAGTGGAGCCTTTTTTTGTTTTAATTTTTAATTAAAATTACTTCTTTAAATGTCTGTCTATAATTTTAACAAAGTGATCTAAAGGGTAAGCACCCTTTACAGTTACACCATTAACTATAAAACCTGGTGTTCCTGAGATTTGAAACTTTTCGGCTTCTGCTCTATCTTCGTTAATTCGACGAGTCACCTCAGCAGAGTCTTTAGTTTTATCAATTTGTCCCTGATCAGCCCCAACTTCTTTTACTACTGACTTTAAGTAAGCCTCACCTTCATATATTTTCTTTTGATTAGCATATAAAATATCATGGAATTTTTTAGCCTTACCAGCATCTTGTATCGCTATGGCCTCGTAATATCTAGCTGCTGGCTCAGCATTTGGTTTAAACGGTAAATGCTTGTAAATTAATCTAACATCTTTACCATACTTTTTCATAACCTCATCCATTGTATTTGCAGCTCTAGCGCAGAATGGGCACTGAAAATCAGAATACTCAACAATTGTAACTTTGGCATCCGCCGGACCAAAAGATGCTCTCTTCGAATCTAAAGACGGTTTTTTAGGGTTTTTAAACTCATCTTCAAGTTGTTTTTCTTGGTCTTTTTCAGCGTTTTCACGGGCCAATTTTTGAGCTTCCATTTGAGCTTTTTGGACCGTATCGAAAAAGGCTTTTGGATTAGCTTCGATAGCTTTAAAAACCACTTCCGGGTTTTTCTTGATGGCATCTTCAACCATCTTTGCACAAGATGCAGTAAAACCAACAATTACTGCTAGTAAGATCACTTTTAACTTCATATTTTTCCCCTCTTCTAGGTTTTTATTTTTTTTAAATCTTTTAATCTAGATTAATTATTCCATAGCATTTTCATCTAATTGTCATCTATTTGTAAAGAAAAAGTAACTATTTAAGTCTACAGACTAAGGTCTAAAACATATTAGTTTAAAAACAGCAAATCATCATTTTCTTGAGCTCTACCTATTAGCCATTATAATTAATTCATGAAACTTATAATATTACTACTAAACTTTCTTGCTGTTGGTGCTATTGCTGCTACTTTAGACACCAATGCCTTATTAACTTTAAACCTAGATGAAGTGCGTAAAGTTGTACAAAGTCACATTGATAAATCACACGATATAGCTATCAAAAGTCAACAAAGTGGTACAGAAAAGGCCAGTGAAGGTGATGTTATTTATGAACTCAAAAAGGCAATGCTAATTATTCTTGCCCGACCAAACAGAGACTTTATGACAGACAAACTACTGCCAGATGTTGAAAAACAACTCGGTCGATATGACGCTTACTACCCAACACTCACATCTCTAGCCAAAGAGTCCGTGCGCTTAATCCACGACAAAGAAGCACCAATTAAAGTTCAGTCTGCTTATTTATATGTTTTGGAAAACATTATTGCTGAACTACAACCCAGCCTCAAAAAAAATCAAAATAGTAAAAGTATTTTTAATCTAATAGCTGACTCAAACGTAAAAATATCTAATAAATTATCCAGCTTTAGACGCCTAGAAAAAATGGAAAAAAATAACTTTAACCCATCCAAACATGCTCGTAAAAAATTAGACGAATTAAGTGGTAAAAAAAAATCTTGGTGGAAGTTTTGGTAAGTAAAATAAGTAAGTAACAATTATAGGTTTTGCATTAAATTAATAGCGCCAATCTACACCAAATATAATTTTATTTTCAGAGTTATCTGAGTCGAAAGAGTATACATTGGTTAAAGTATAGCTCAACTTTTCATTTATATCTTTAACTAAAACAGTGGTTAAATCATCTTCGGCCGTATTATAGTAATTTTCGAACTGTAGTCTCCAAAAAATAGGCACTCCAATATGATAGATATAAGCAACATCACCAAAATCTAAATCTTGATCAAAATCAATAATAAGTTCATTGGCTATATCATAAGGGTTTTTTACCCTAAATTTCAACTCTTTACCTGATAGCGAGTATTTAGCTCGTAATTTAAAACCTGAACCAACATTAACAGAAGCATTACTTAGTTTCTTTTTAATTTTATATAGAGTTTTAGTATTTTTATTACCATCTAGATAACGATCAACATGATACTCTGTAAGTTTACGTAACATATATTCACCAAACTTACGTTTTCTTTTTACATCCTCTTCAATAGTCACTCGAGTTCCATCAAAGCTGGTAAACTCTTGAAATCTATTCGGAGCATCAAATAAAATCTGAGATTCTGTATAACCAAAACGTCGGTGATAGCGGCTAAGCATATCCTTGGAAAAATCTTTAGTAAAAATTAAACTATGTAAATCCACCACAATAGTCTCATCCTTGGGGGGGATCACAAACTCAACTACTTTTAAATACTTTTCTTTTTTAACATCAGCTAGATAGCCAGGGTGTTCTGATTTCTCAGCAACTAATTGAGAGGAAAAAAGTAATGACAAAACAATGACAATCCAACAGAAAGTTAAAATACTCCAATCTTTCACAAAAAACATAGCTTAACTTGGATTATCCGGGTATTTGGCTATGAGCTCTATTATTTTTTTCACTCCTGGGCCCATTTTTAGACCTAAGTACTTAATAAAACTATACTTTCAGCAGTTAGGACCAGGTCAACTTTAAAATAACTCTTTTTCAAAAAAAATGACCTAATTAAATCTATCTGTATTTGAGAAATAGCTATTTGATTTCAATCATTTACTCTTATAGAAGGAATAGGATTTTTAACCAAAATTGAGGATATAACATTGGATATGGCAAATACTTTTAAGAGTAAATCTGACCTGCACCTAGCCCGCAAAGTTTGGCACTGTTTAGGTGTTTTAACTATTATATTTTTCTTTAATACTTTATCTCGTCCTAATACTTTATTATGGCTTAGTTTTATCACTGCACTTTTTGTTAGTGTTGATATTATGAGACAAATGAACCCAAGTATAAATAAGTTTGCCCTCAAACTAATGGGGCCTTTCATTCGCGAAAGCGAAAGGGACTCCTACGCTGGTACCACTTTTTTATTAACGGCAACCCTCATTGTTATTTTCTTTTTCCCGCATA